>JAJRTT010000226.1 GCA_024278155.1 Bacteroidota bacterium
ACGAATATGTACATTCCATTATCGAAGATGTGAAATGGCTGGGTTTCGATTGGGAAGACAGAATGTATTATGCATCTGATTATTTTGGGCAATTGTACGAATGGGCCGTAAAGTTGATAAAAAAGGAGAAGGCGTACGTAGAAGAACAATCCGCAGAGGTAATCAGTGAACAGCGGGGCGTGCCCACCAGGCCGGGGACAGAAAGCCCGTACAGGAACCGCCCCATCGAAGAGAGCCTTGATTTGTTTGAAAGGATGAGAAAAGGGGAATTCCCCGATGGATCAAAAGTGTTAAGGGCAAAAATCGATATGGCTTCCCCCAATATGCACATGCGCGACCCGGTCATGTACCGCATCCTCCATGCAACCCACCACCGGACAGGAGACGATTGGTGCATCTATCCCATGTACGATTTTGCCCATGGCCAATCCGATTACCTCGAAGGGATCACCCATTCCATTTGCACTTTGGAATTTGAAATACACCGCCCGCTTTACGATTGGTTCCTCGATAATATCATCGAAACCGAATACCGTCCCCGGCAAATCGAGTTTGCCAGGCTGAACCTCACCTATACCGTTATGAGCAAGAGAAAATTGCTCGAACTGGTAAAGGGAAATTACGTGAATGGCTGGGACGACCCCAGGATGCCTACTATTTCAGGGTTAAGGAGAAGGGGCTATACACCCGAATCCATCCGTAATTTTGCCGACCGTATCGGTGTCGCCAAGCGTGACAATACCATTGATGTGGGCGTCCTTGAATTCAGTGTCCGGGAACATTTGAACAAAATCGCCCCACGGGTTTTTGCGGTATTGGACCCTTTAAAGCTGATTATCACAAATTATCCCGAAGGACAGGTCGAGGAACTGGATATTGAATTGAACCCGGAAGATGAAACCATGGGTTCACGGAAAGTGCCTTTCTCCAGGGAAATTTATATTGAACGCGATGATTTCATGGAAGACCCACCCCGGAAATTTTTCCGGCTGGGACCCGAAAGGGAAGTAAGGCTGAAAGGGGCCTATTTTGTCAAATGCGTAGATTACAAGAAAGACGAGGCAGGTAATATCACCGAAATTTATTGTACCTATGACCCCGAAACCAAAAGCGGATCCGGCAGCACCCGAAAAGTAAAAGGTACTTTGCACTGGGTTTCGGTCGATCATGCCATTGATGCGGAAATACGTTTATACGACCGCCTGTTTAAAACCGAAAACCCGGACACGGTTGACGGGGAAGGTGATTTCAAAGACAACATGAACCCCGATTCATTAAAAACGATCACCGGTAAAATCGAACCTGGCATAAAAGGGGCAATGGCCCTGGACAAGTTCCAGTTCCAGCGTTTGGGGTATTTTTGTGTCGATCCTGATACTATGGAAGACAAACTTGTGTTCAACCGTACCGTTCCATTGAGGGATTCGTGGGCAAAAAAGAATAAATAAAGTAAGCCTTCAACCCTTTCTTGAATTCCTCAATATTTGGAATACCATGGTTTTATTTTATTCTAAATGCAATTCCCCCGGTAAGGGAAACATTTTCTATGTTTTGGGTAAAATCCGTACCTATGTTTGATTTAAGCAAGGGTTTGCCACCTGAATAATCCATGGATAAAACAAACGAGGTCTTTTGACTTAGATGGATCCTTACCAATGCACCCAAATCATACCCCAACGTATTCCCGTTAGCTTCGAGATTTAAAGTTGGTATTTTAAGTCTTGCGTTCATAAAACCACTAAGCAACCTAATATCAAAATCCACTTTTTGCGAAGGGAACGTTATTAATATACCACCTAAAAAAAAGCCATACGACCATGTGGCCTCATCAATAAACTCAACGGTATGCGCAACACCGTTCCACAACCCGACGATACCAATGTTTTTTGAAAACCTGTAACCGAAATTAACAAGATTGAATTGAACCCCTGTTTTGGCCAAGCCAGCTTTTGGGTCCTGAATATCCCCACTTCCAAAATCGCCCATTGGAAAAGCTGGGCCTATTGTTATGGCTATATACCCTCTTCTGTTTTCTGAAACACCTGTTTTGTTCTTATTATTGACAGTACCAGGCTTTTCCATATTGAACACATCCCTGGAACCATTCTCATAAATAATTTCAGCAATTTTGGTTTTTTCTATAAAGTAGGCAGGGCCATTAGGGTTGTCATTTCGTATATATTTGATCGTAGCAAGTGATACTTCAACAATTTCACACTTAATAGTTGACCCATCGGTTTTAACAATTATATCTTGAGAATAAGAAATTGTTGCAAATCCGAAAACAAGGAAAAAAGATAAGATAGTTTTTTTCATAATCAAGGTTTAAAACTTATTCGCAAATATAGTTTTATACTTCTTAAATTCAAAATATACCTCAACACACAAAAGATTTTATATCTTTGCCCGGATATTGCCCGATGGTGTAACAGGCAACACATCCCGGTTTGACCGGGAAGATTCTTGGTTCGAACCCTTGGCGGGCAACAAAACAAAACAGAGGAGCATGCTCCTCTGTTTTGTTTCGTATTTGCAATAAAATGAAAAATATCCCCAACCTCCTCCTCATTGCCGGAACCGGCAGGAACACAGGCAAAACAACCCTTGCCTGTTCAATTATAAATAAATTCTCATCTGGTGTTCAGATTGCAGGATTAAAAATCAGCCCCCATTTTCATGGAGGGACAAAAAGCCTGAAGGCAATTGTCGCAAATGAAAACTTCAATATTTACCAGGAGACTTCTTTGACATCCGGGAAAGACAGTTCGCTGATGTTAAAGGCCGGGGCAACAAAAGTCTATTATATTGAGGTTTTGGACGAACACCTGAAAACCGCTTTTGAGGAATTCCTGAAAATACCCCAACCCAAAACGCCCATCGTTTGCGAATCGCCCGCATTGATCAATTATGTGAAACCCGCTGTGTTTTTCATTGTTGACAATGAAAACAACAAAAAGAAAAAGGAAGAAATCTTTCAACAAAGAGCAATTGCCGACAAATGGATCGATACCGGAAAGGAAGATATTCTGGAAGTCATAAAAAAACTGGTAATTGACAACAGTGAATTTTGGGTGTACAGCTAAACATCATTATCCTCATTCACCACAATCCCATTTACCTTCAGGGTCAAATCCATCAAAAGGGTGTCCGAAACAAATTCCTTAAAACCGTACTCCATGAGCTTTTTGTGGGATTTAGCCGAAGTTTCGGGATTGTGCTTTCGTGGCAAAAGAAAAAAGTGACACTAAAACACGAAATTCACACTAAAAAATGATACCAATTAAATGAGTATATATGTGGACTTGGGAAATTTGTCGTACACCCTAAAAAACAAATGGTCTATATAAGTAAACTATTTTTCATACTTTTGAAAAAGAAAAACATTCACTATGGATTTATCAACAGAACAATCGAGAAGGGATTTTTTACGAACGCTGGCAATTGGTGCGGGGGGAATGGCCGTCATGGGAAGCTATGGTTTTATTTTCCCGGTGGCAAACCCCAATGGTGAAATAAAAGCAATTGTAGTTGATTTTACTAAATGTGCCGGATGCCGGACTTGTGAAACCGCCTGCTCTGCCAACAACCATAAAGTGATGGTCAACGGTGAATTGCTGAAGGGCCTGGGAAACCCCGATTTGTCGAACATCAAAGTATGGCATTATAATCCCGATGTGGACATTCCGGTCACTTGTTTTTTATGTGCAGATTCTCCCTGCATCGAAGCCTGCCCCGTGGATACCGATCCAATAACCGGCAGAAAAGCCCTGTACCGTGATGAAACTTTCCACACCATCAAAAACGATTTGGAAAGGTGCATTGGTTGTGAAAAGTGTTCCAGGGCCTGTCGCGAAAAAAGTGGTGGTGTGATTTTCCCCAATCGGGAAACAGGGATGCCCGAGCGCATGTGCACACTTTGCGATGGCGACCCGCAATGCGTGAAATACTGCCCTTACGGTGCTTTGCAATACCTCACCATAACACAGGAAATGCCCATGAGGAACATGTCGCCGGACACAATTGCGGAAAAGATGATAGAACAGTTCTATAATAATTAATACCTTTGGGATATGAAATTACCAAACGAAATAGAAAGTAAACTTAAAACCCTTTTTGAACTTTGTTTAAAACACAAAGTCGTAAAATTGTTTGTTTTTGGTTCAGTGTCAAAAGGGGATTTTGATCCTGAAACAAGTGATTTGGATTTAATCGTTGAATTGGATATTCATAATCCTGTTGAGAAAGGGGAAACATTGATGAAGTTTTGGTCAGAATTGGAAACGCTGTTTAAACGAAAGGTTGATTTATTAACGGAAAAGAAATTAAGAAACCCGTACCTAATCAATGAAATTGAAAACTCAAAAGTACTGTTATATGACAGGGCAAGCTAATAAATATCTTTTTGACATCTTACTTGCTATTGAAGCAATAGAAGAGTTTGTTACGGGAATGAACTATTTCGAATATGAAAAAGACCTAAAAACCAAAAGTGCTGTTGAAAGGCAATTAGGAATTATAGGGGAAGCGGTCAATAAGTTTATACAAGAAAAAAACAATTCAAAACTAACAAACGCTAGGGAAATTGTGAATTTACGAAACCGTATTATCCATGCATATGACAGCATAGATGATTCTATTGTTTGGGCAATAAAAACAAATCACCTTCCTTTATTAAAAGTTGAGGTAAAGGAATTGATGAACATTTAAGATACACTTTTCCCACTCACTTTTAACGTTAAACACATGAACGGATACAACGGAATTATACTGGAAATCGACCTCACTTCGGAAACCATCAACAAGACACCCATTTCCGAAGATGATTTAAAAAATTACATCGGTGGCCGTGGGCTCGGCATGAAACTGCTTTACGATCATTTGCCCAATCCGGGCATTGATGCCTTGTCCCCCGAAAACCCCTTGTTGATCATGCCCGGGCCTTTCAGCGGGTTTCCAATCCCGTCCTCCTCCCGTTCGTGCGTGGTTACCAAATCGCCAAAGACCTCACCGCTCAAAAAGAAATACGATCACAGCTCAACCATAAGCTATTCCAATATGGGCGGTTTTGTGGGGCCTGAAATCCGCTTTGCAGGATACGATGGCCTGCTGATTACCGGAAAAGCCAAAAAGCCGGTCTATATCTTCATTGATGATGATGTGGTCGAGATCAGGGATGCCTCCAGATATTGGGGAATGGGGACAGATAAGTTCGATAAGTATTTCATTGAAGATTTGCGCGACCGCAGGTTCGAGAGTTTTTATATCGGCCCTGCCGGTGAAAACCTTGTCCCTTTTGCCTCGGTCATCAATACCGCTGCCCGGGCTGCCGGGCGCGGGGGCGTGGGCTGTGTGATGGGTTCCAAAAACCTGAAGGCCGTGGCCGTAAAAGGCTCGGGAATGCCATCGGTGGCCAACCATAAAGACTATCTCGGTTTATTGGAAAAAGCCAGGGTGTCATTCCGTGAAGATACGGACGATCGTAAATTTTGGCGGGACGAAGGAACCACGGGTGCCCTGGAGTATTCTTCCGACCGGGGATCCCAGGCTGTAAAGAACTATAGCGAAGGGACTTTTGAAGGGATAAAAAACCTCGCAACTGCATCTGCAAGAAAGAATATATGGAAGCGGGATTTTGCCTGTTTCTCATGTGCATTGTCCTGTAAAAAAGCCGGGTACGCAAAAGGGGCCTATGGCACGCTGGTTCACGATGCACCGGAATATGAAACCGGGACCATGCTGGGTGCTAACCTCATGATCGATGACCTTGAAGGCTTGGCCAAATTGATTTTCGTGGGCGACGATTACGGAATGGACATTATCAGTTCCGGAAATGTCATTGGTTTTTTGATGGAATGCTACGATAAAAAAATAATTGATAAAGATTTCCTGGAAGGGATCGACCTCACTTGGGGAAATGTGGATGCCTCCCTGCAAATGCTCCATAAAATAGGAAAGATGGAAGGCATAGGCAAACTTGCAGCACAAGGTGTAAAGGCGCTTTCAGAAGAAATTGGTAAAGGCTCTGAAGATTTCGCCATACAGGTGAAAGGCCACGAACTGGCAGCCTGGAACGTCCCCGCTTACGAGGATACGGGCATTTCCTACGTTACCGCAAACCGCGGGGCCTGTCACCTGAACGGTGGCGACATTGGGGAACAAAACGATATTACATTAATGGATTCGCTGGGTGCCTGCGCATTTGCTTCCAAATGGTACAAAGAGGAATTGCATTACCGCCATTTCCTTACGGCCATTACCGGAATGGAATGGAGCGAAAAAGAATTCAACAAGGCTGGGGAGCGCATTTTCAATCTGGAGAAAATGATGAATTTCAGCGAAGGATTTGATAAAAACGATGATATCCTCCCCGAACGTTTCTATAAAAACAAATTCTCCCATGGCCCAAAAGAAGGAGCTGTTGTTGACCGAAAAGAATTTGCTGATTTATTGGAAACATATTATAAAGGCAGGGGTTGGGATGTTGAAACTTCCCGCCCTACGGACAAGAAATTGGAAGAGTTGGGATTGGGGTTTTTGATATAAACCTGTTGGGCCGAAGAAGGCCTGTGGAACAGAGACCCGGAAGGTTGAATGAAGTTCTGTACGCAAACTCCCCTCTGTGTACCCGCCAGAGCGAAGGCCGAGAGGGGGTGTGTCTTTCTGAAACTGTTTGATTTAACGAGCGTGGACGCTCTCCCATTCCATGAGTTTCCGAGACCATTAGGCCATGAATTAACCCAAACCTTCAGTCCCGTTGGTAAAAACACCAACGGAAGGCAACTATGAACAAAGCCAGCCTTCACAATACTCTTTAAAATCACACTTTAAGCAAAACCGTAGCGTTTCCCATATTGTTTCGTCCCTGAAAAAAGAATTCCTTCCCATTAATCAAAAAGCCGTATAATTGTAATTCATTTCTAAATTAGAACACAATGTCTTGGAAATTAAACTCAAAAATATCTGTTCGGTTCATATTCCTGATAATTTCCATTATCTTCAATTCAGCGAACAACATGGCCGCCGTAAACAAAATCCGCCTTTCCTGGACCAACGACCCCACAACAACGGTGTGCATTGGCTGGGATCAGATTTCAGGGAATGGAACGGTAGTCTTTTATGATATTGAGGACCATGGAACGGATTGGAGGAAATATGCGCTTTCGGAAAAACCCACAAGAATAGTTACCGAATTGGAAATGAATACCCATTTTTGCGAACTGAAAAACCTGAAACCCAATACAGCCTATTATTTTGTGATAAAAGACAACGAAGGGATTTCAGAAAGATATTGGTTCAAAACCGCCCCCGACAAGCCGGAAGCCTTTACCTGCATTTTGGGCGGCGATACAAAATCCCGTGAACCCGCTTTGAGTGCCGGTCGGTTTTCGAACCAGATGGTCTCTAAACTGCGCCCTTTATTTGTTCTGTTTTGCGGTGATTTCACTTCCGGTAATGCCACCAACCCCGATGATTGGAAGCAATGGCTTACCGATTGGTTTGAACTGACGCGCACCAAAGACGGACGGCTCTTCCCCATAGTACCGATTCACGGAAACCATGAAGGTGGAATTCCGGGCATTTTAAATATCATTTTCAACTCACCCTATCAACATAATAACCTGGACAATCTTTACTATTCATTGTCATTTGGAAACGGGTTTTTTCACATTATAGCCCTCAACACCGAAAACAAAGATTTGGAATTACAGACCAAATGGCTAAAGGATGATATGGCAAAATCGAAGGATTTTACGTTCAAGGTCGCCGCTTACCATAAACCTTTCAGGCCTCACACCAAACACAAACACGAACACATGGATTTATACAATCTTTGGGCTTTCCTGTTCAGGGATTACGGACTGGATATTTCGCTGGATGCCGATTCACATTTATCGAAAATCACATTTCCGCTTGTTCCCGATACTAACAGTGAAGATGAATATTTTGTGAGGGACGATGAAAACGGGACTATATTCCTGGGAGAAGGAAGCTGGGGGGCCAACCCAAGAAAAAACGACGACGACAAATCATGGACATTGCGAAGTGGGTCGTTCAACCAGTTCAAATGGCTGCAGGTTTTCCCCGAAACAGAAGATCGGGTTGCACATATTGACATCAGGACGGTTATAACTGCTACAAGGGACAGTTCTTTCAGATCCATTTCCCATGTCGAAAATGTGGAGGCTTTATCAGAAGAAGATGTTTTCGCCACCCCAAAAGGCATTGACCTTTATGCAACAGAACCTTATGGTGCTGTCATTACTTATCCTTTTAAGGGATTTGAAATGGAAGATGGCGATACGCTTACCGTAAATGCCGTTACTTATGAAACACCAAGCCCGGAAGGCTGGGGGGCGCATTACAAAGAAACAGTCCATTTCCCGGATACGGACGAACAATGGGCAAAAATCATTCTGGTGCAATCCCTGAAATGTGATTCATCGACCAAAGCGGACAAATACCCTTGCGGCGAATGGGACTATATCTGGAACACAAGCATCATGGTTCCCCTAGGCGATACAACGGAACAATTTGAAATCGGCAGCTTTGTGACACCTTACGGGAAACGCCTCGTAATGGGCGGCGAAAAAGGTTGGCAATGGACTTATGATGTTACCGCTTATGCACCTATCCTGAAAGGTAAACGTGAGATTATCACCGGGAACAACCAGGAACTGCTCGACCTGAAGTTTTTGTTTATCAAAGGGAAGCCTGTTAGGGATGCTTTGGCCGTTGAA
This sequence comes from Bacteroidota bacterium, assembly GCA_024278155.1. Classification (GTDB taxonomy): domain Bacteria; phylum Bacteroidota; class Bacteroidia; order Bacteroidales; family JAADJA01; genus JAADJA01. Next base: position 8,739 of record JAJRTT010000226.1, read on the forward strand.
AACATTTACCCTTATGGGAATTACAATTACGGACTGCTCGCCGATGACAGCGTCCTCACCGAACGAAAAATACATCTTATGCCCGAGGCAAAAGGTTTTCGCTTAAAGGCCCGTATATCCGGACATGGTCACTTTGGCCCGCGCAATTGTTGCGAATGGGACAGCAAAACGCATTCGTACTATATCAACGAATGGGAACATTTCAGGTGGAACGTGTGGAAAGATTGCGGCAATAACCCCATTTATCCCCAAGGTGGCACTTGGCCTTTCGACAGGGCTGGTTGGTGCCCAGGGACAAAGGTGGACGAACACGCATTTGAGCTTACGCCAAAGGTGAAACCGGGTGATACAATTACGTTTGATTACGGCATTGAGCATTATTCGGACAATGGGGAAAAAGGGGGCGAATTCCGCATGTCGCACCAAATGTTTTCCTTTGGGCCGCCCAATTTTAAAAACGATGTAGCCCTCATCGATATTATTGCACCCAGCTCCAAAGACCAATACAGCCGTATCAACCCGATTTGTTCCAACCCCCGTATCCTCATTAAAAACACCGGTTCCAACACCTTGAAATCCATGACTATTACATATGGTTCGATTTCCGGTGAAATGTCCATTTATCAATGGCAGGGCGAACTTGATTTTCTGGAAAGCGAAGAAATCTGGCTCCCCATTCCCGATTGGAAAGGATTAAATGAGAACCGGGAGTTTATTGCGGAACTTTCAAAACCAAATTCCGTTGCTGATGAAAACCAGCTTAACAATAAGCTAAAATCCATTGTGAAATTTCCCGTGGTATTCCCTGATAACTTTATCCTTCACATAAAAACCAACAACCTTGACAGGGCGAGGGAAAACACCTGGTCCATTTCGGACGATATGGGAAAAGCCATTTATTCCGGGGAGGATTTGAAAGACAGCACAACCTATAACATTCCCATAATTTTAAATCCAGGTTGTTATCAATTCCTTTTTACGGATGATATGGAAGATGGCATTTCCGTACATTGGTGGAACCGTGGCGACCATCCCGAACTGATTGGTATCAAAGGAGAGGTAATGATATTGTCGGAGGATGAAAAAGAGCTTTACAAATTCCATTCTGATTTTGGACAGGATTTAATGTTGAATTTTCAGGTTGGGGAAAACCATTAACTGTACTTTTTTGTTCAAGGGAAAATACGCAACTTGTCCTGGTCATCTTAAATTGAACAAGTTTAATTAATCTGTCAGATCATAAAAATCAGTCAAATCAGTGTTCTATTAAAAGCTTTTGATTGTTCTTGATTATTACCTGCAAGATACTATCAGTTGGGAACCAGAAAGAGCTATTCCAATTATTATTTTCCGTAATTTCGCATGAAATCCCAAATATCCCGATGTATGAAGAAAATCATCATTCTCGTTTTTATCGCATTATTCCTGAACACCAGTTTATCAGCCCAACATGAATTATCAAAGTACGTCCCCGAAACAGATTCACTCGTTTTGGAAAAACTGGAAGAGTGGAAGGATCTAAAATTTGGCTTGCTTATGCACTGGGGAGCTTACAGCCAATGGGGCATTGTGGAATCCTGGTCCATTTGCCCTGAAGATTATGGTTGGTGCGAGCGGAAAAAAGGGAATAACCCACAGAACTATTTCGAATATGTGAAGGAATATGAAAACCTGAAAACGACTTTCAACCCTGTGGATTTTGACCCGGATAAATGGGCAAAAGCGGCCAAAGATGCCGGAATGAAATATGTTGTTTTCACAACCAAACACCACGATGGTTTCTGTATGTTCGATTCCAAAGAAACAGATTATAAAATTACAGATGAAGATTGCCCCTTTCATACCAATCCCAAATCAAATATCACAAAAGAGATTTTCGATGCTTTCCGTTCCGAAGGGCTTTGGACAGGGGCTTATTTTTCAAAACCCGATTGGCACAACCCAAACTACTGGGACCCGCATTTCCCGCCAAGGGACAGGAACGTGAATTACGACCCGGAAATTTACCCCGATAAGTGGGACAAGTATGTTCAGTTTACCCATAACCAGATCATGGAATTGATGACCGGTTATGGCAAAGTTGATATTCTATGGCTGGATGGAGGATGGGTTGCAAAAGAATCGAAAGAGGATATTGGCAAATGGTATTCCAAAAAAGCCCAAGATACAAAATCC
>JAJRTT010000227.1 GCA_024278155.1 Bacteroidota bacterium
CCGTCAATAATTATTTGGTGATCGTCAACAATTAATAACCTGATTTCCTTCATTTAAGGATACGTGTTTGAGGTGCAAAATTTTAACAATTCGCAATTCCAAAAATAACAAAAATTCTTAAACAAGCTTATGATAAAAAACAGGAAAATACCTATATCCCTGATTTCCCTACACAAAAAAAGTGAATTCAATAAACAGGCTTACCAGGAATTCTGCACAAAGCTGCCTATATTTAATTTGCCGTTCAACACGGCTTTGTCCTTCAACTTGATAGTATAGAAATAAGTTCCATAGGTAAGTGTGTTCGTTTTAACCTTTAGGCGAAATTCTTTTTTGAACAACCTCACATGGCTGTTTTTTACCTCGATTTCTTTTCCGTATTTATCAAAAAAGGAAACAGACACATCCTTCTTTTCATTGACTTTTATGTTGTAAACAAAAATATGTGTCACGTCCATTTTGCTTTTGGGCGCGGCAATCGAAAAGGGGATATCCATATTCTCATTTACCTCGACAAATAATGATTCTTCCGAGTTTGTATTATCGCGAAGGTGGACGATGGTTCCATTTTTTCCCACAAAATAACCATTCCGCTCATCAGTAAAAAACAGGCCATAAAGTACATCATCGGTCGGTGGGGTGAGGAACATATAAGATTCGCCGGCATCGATCGTTTTCAGGATTTGGGGCCTTCCGTTGATCATACTGCAAACATATCCGGTCAGCCTATCAAGGAAAACCGATGAATAATATAAGGAGTGGTATTCGTGGTCGAAACCGGACGATATGTTCTCAAAACCTTTCAGGTCATAATTGCCGGCATATAAAAAACTTTTGTTGAACCCATGGTTACGGATACCATAGGCATCGTGTTCGGTAACATAGTTCAGGCTCCTGATTTCATAACCTTTGCTCCATTCGCTTTTCTGGAAAGCCGGGGAAATATTCCTGAAAGATTTCCCCCCATCCGATGTTTTGCAGGCAAATGGGCGCTTCCCGCTGATCGCATTATAGGAATACCCGCCAATAATTCCACTTTCAAGGTCAAGGAAAGATATTGTTTGTAAGTAAAGCTTGTCGTAGTTCAACCCCGGATTATTCCCGTCAGTACAATTCACATTGATTATTTTGCAAGTCCATGTTGTGCCGCCATCCGAAGTTTTCAGAAAGACGCCCCCTTTACCGTGCTGGCCCACGATGTAACCGTTAATAGGGTCCACAAACTGGATTGCTGTATAATCTGCTACGATAGGCACATCCACTTCACTCCACGACCTGCCCCCGTCATCTGTGCTCAAGATGGTATTTCTATCTCCAATGACAAATCCGGTTTCCCTATCGATAAACCAAACCCCTTTTAAGTTAATATGTGTATGGGTTTCCAATGCAATCCACGATTTTCCACTGTTCCTGGTTTTAATAACTGTTCCGTTGTCACCTACGGCAAATCCCACACGGTTGTTTATAAAATAAACAGATTTCAGATTTTCGGTCGTTCCCGATTTCAGGGTTTCAAAACCTGCTGTCAAATCCTGGGTCAGGAACAATACGAGTAAGGACAACAATAGCTTGCATATGTAATTTGCTTTTTTCAAAATATTATTCTTAATGAGTATCTCGATTGAAAAAAGGATATTTCAATATTAATACCACATTGCTTTTTTATGAAAAGCCTAGAAAAAATCAAGAAATGAAAAAAGGTAAAATGAAAAGACACCTTTGAAAAGTGCTGTAGATACAGCACTTTCGGAAATTACACAAATGTCTTAAGGTTAAAAACAGCTTGGGAAATACTTGTTTTTAAGTTTTTATAATGGATGAAATTATTTCCCAATATGAGACACAAATACTCATTTGGGGAAGCATTTCAATATTAAGAAAGTATGTATTAGGCAAGTTCAAATAGACCAAAATCAATTGGTTATCTTACAAAACCCGAATCGGGTTATCCAATATTATATCTTCAAGGAGTTTTGCGGGATCCTTATATTCATTGTTTAAAATCATTGAGGCAATCACATAAGGCTTATAAGCAGCTTCGCGGTATGTGTCCAGTCGATATTTTTCAAAAACCTCCTTTTGCACCTCACCCATCTTACAAGAAACACCTGTAATATCGGCTGGTAAACAGTGCATATACAAAGCTTTTCCTGCTTTTGTGAGCTTCATCTTTTCTTCATCGCATTCCCAGTCTGAAAAAGCTTCGTTCATCTTCAGGCCTTTTTGTTCGAGGGCTTTCAAACCGGCATTGTCTCCTATTGCGTACAGTTCGGCCTTTTCCTGCATAATGTTGAATGGTGCCCAGCTCTTTGGGTAAACAATATCGGCATCCACAAAAGCTTCGTCCATTGTACTTAGAACCTCAAATGAACCCCCTGATTTGTTGGATTGCTCCTTTGCAACAGAAATTACCTCAGGCATAAGTTCATAGCCCTTAGGGTAAGCCAGTTTTACATCCATGCCAAATCGTGTCATCAAACCAATGATCCCCTGGGGGACACTTAATGGCTTCCCGTAACTTGGTGAATAGGCCCAGGTCATTGCTATCTTTTTCCCTTTCAGGTTTTCGAGCGAACCGAAATATTGCTTCAGGTGCATTAAATCGGCTAGGGATTGTGTGGGATGGTCAATGTCGCATTGCAGGTTCACAATTCCCGGTCTTTGCGGTAATACGCCATTTTTAAATCCATCATCAAGAGCAGAAGCAACTTCGAGCATATATTTGTGCCCATGGCCTATATATAAATCATCCCGGATACCAATCACATCGGTAAGGAATGAAATCATATTGGCTGTTTCCCTCACCGTTTCGCCGTGGCCCACCTGCGACTTGGATTCGTCGAAATCCTGGACCTCAAGGCCCAAAAGGTTGGCAGCCGATGAAAAGGAGAAACGGGTCCGAGTGGATTGGTCGCGGAACATGGAAACCGCCAGCCCTGAATCAAAACAGCGCGGGCTAATATTCTTTTCGCGCATCATTTTCAGCAATTCGGCGATATAAACCACTTGTTCGATTTCATCCTGTGATTTGTCCCAAGTCAGCAGGAAATCGTTGTTATATAGTTTTGTATTGAGTTTTTTTATCTTTTGAATTAGGTTTTCCATTTTATTGTTCTAATGTTGTACAAATATTTCAAATTGTAATTAATGCTTCAATGCGCCAATTGTGACTTAAATCTTTACACCAAATAAGCAAAAGCAGCATAAAAGGCGGAAGCGACCACCAAATCATCGACAGGGGTTTTCTCGTTTGGAGCGTGGGCCAGGATTTCGTTTCCGGGTCCAAAGCCAATAACCGGGATGCCATGAACCCCGTTGATGGTAACTCCGTTAGTCGAAAAAGTCCACTTCCCTATCTCAGCATCTTTCTTATACAAGGAATGAAAAGCTTCCTTTGAGGTCTGGGCTATTTTATCCGTTTCCGGGATTTTCCAGGTGGGATAATACTTTTCCATTCCATATTTGTTGCCAGTATAAGCCTCCTCTTCATAATAGGGAACTTCTATTATCGCATCCTTATCGGGGATACATGCCCGCAATTCAGCTATGGCAGATTCTTTGGTTTCGCCCCAGGTCAGCCGCCTGTCGATATGCAAACGGGCAAAATCAGCGACTGCGCACAAAGAAGGGCTGTCGGTTTTCATTTCCGAAATCGTGATGGAACCTTTCCCCAGGAATTCATCTGTTTTCAAACGTTCGTTCAGTTTTTCGATTTCAAGGGCTGCCCGCGAAGCCATGTATATCGCGTTCTTTCCCCGCTCGGGAGCTGAGCCATGGGACGATATTCCATTGAAAGAAATCCGGATTTCCATGCGCCCCCGATGGCCTCGGTAAATATTGAGATTTGTCGGTTCAGTGATAATCACAAAATCGGGGACAATTTTATCCTCCTTAATGATATAGTTCCAGCAAAGCCCATCGCAATCCTCTTCCATCACACTTGATACAAAATAAACCTTCAGGTTTTTGTCAAAGCCCAACTCTTTTAAAATCCTGATACATGTTATCATGGAAGCGATGCCACCTTCCTGGTCAACGGTTCCCCGTCCGTGCACAAAACCATCTTTTACTTCCCCGGAAAAAGGATCAAAACCCCAATTCCCGAGATTCCCGACATCTACGGTGTCCACATGGCCGTCAATGGCCAGAATGCGCTCGCCATTTCCCAAACTGCCAATTACGTTTCCCAGGCCGTCCACGAAAACCTCATCCGCCCCCGCTTCCTTCATTTGCCTCGCAACCTCCTGCTGCACTTTCTTTTCACCAAGGCTTAACGACTTTATCTTAACTAATTTTGACAGGTTGTTTGCGGTATAGTCCCTGTACTGCTCAGAAAGCCCCTTGATATTCCCAAAAATATTCTTCATTGTTTTTTATATAAAATTTCAGCCTTCAAAATTACAAATTTAAGCAATGTGGATTTTTTGATTTTGGCATAAAAAAATATAATCTTACATTTCCAATCGTATTCATTTTAGCAGTACATTTATCAGTTCTGAATTTGGGGAGGTTGAAATTATTAAAATAGTGAAATAGAATGCTTTTTGAAGATACATACCGGACAATAACATCGAATTTCGAAGGAAGCCACAAAGAAAAAGGGAGCAAGTTTTTTGCATTTGCCCTGCCTTCAAAGAACGAAACAGAAGTGAAACAGCACTTGGAAGGGCTCAGGAAAAAATATTATGATGCACGTCACCATTGTTATGCCTACCGCCTAGGAACCGATAAATCGGCAACCCGAATGAACGATGACGGGGAACCTTCCGGGACAGCTGGAAGGCCCATATTCGGACAGATATTATCAAATGACCTGACAAATATCCTGATCGTTGTTATCCGTTATTTCGGCGGGACCAAACTTGGGGTAAGTGGTTTGATAAATGCCTATAAAACAGCGACCAAAGACGCCCTGGGAAATGCCAGGATCGTCACAAAAACAATCAAGGACATTTACGAAGTGGATTTTAAGTACGAGCGGATGAACAATGTGATGAAAATTATCAAAGATGAAAACCTAAACATGCTGGAATATAGATTTGAAATGGATTGCTCGATTAAATTTGAAGTGCGCAAAAAATGCAGTCAAGCTATATATGAGAAATTCTCAAAGATTAATAATCTAAAGATAAAATATTTATATACGAATTAATCCGATTTCGGGTAGCTTCGCACAATTATCGAATACACTAATTTTAATTAAAAATCAAGTCATAATTAATTTTTTTTTAAACTTTTTTTGGTGGAATTTTGTTGACAATTTCAGGCCTTGTTCAATCGCTTCACTCTACACTTAACATACTGAAATTACAACAATTAGGGAATTAACGAATTATAAATTGCTTTAAGACAATTAGTTGCTAATGAAAAAAAATTGCAAAGCAGTATGGGAGAGCTGTCTCTCCGTGATAAAAGACAATATCAGCCACCAAAGCTATAAAACCTGGTTTGAACCGATTAAGGCAGTGAAGCTTGAAAACAACATCTTGACCATTCAGGTTCCGAGTCAGTTTTTTTATGAGTGGCTGGAAGAGCATTATATCACTCTTCTGAAAAAAACGGTCAAAAAGGAATTGGGTGCTGATGGGAGGCTCGAGTACAGTATCGTTATGGAGAACTCGTACAATAACGGTGCGCCATTCACCATTAAGTTTCCCACATCGAACAAAAAAGCAACTGGAAATCCATCCGTAAACATGCCAATAGACTTAAACAGAGGTTCCTCAAAAGAAATCCCAAACCCTTTTATTATCCCAGGGCTTCGGAAAATAAAAGTCAATTCCCAATTGAACGAGAATTATTCTTTTGAAAATTTCATTGAAGGGGATTGTAACCGTTTGGCGCGTTCAGCAGGATATGCCGTTGCCGGCAACCCGGGCAAAACAGCTTTTAACCCCTTGCTTTTATACAGCAATGTTGGCCTTGGGAAAACCCACCTTGCCCATGCTATTGGACTGGAAGTAAAAGACAATTTCCCTGAAAAAACGGTGCTTTATGTAACTTCGGAACAATTTGCCAACCAATTTATCGACGCTGTAAGAAACAACAGCAAAAACGATTTTGTCCATTTTTACCAGATGATCGATGTGCTGATCATTGACGATATCCAATTCCTGTTGAAGAAAGAAAAAACCCAGGAAATTTACTTCCATATTTTCAACCACCTTCACCAAAACTCAAAACAACTCATAATTACCTCCGACAAACCCCCTGTTGAAATGGAAGGGATGAATGCCCGCCTGTTGTCACGCTTCAAATGGGGATTGTCTGCCGACCTACAAGTGCCCGACCTGGAAACAAGGATTGCAATTATCAACAAGAAGTTGTACAAAGACGGTGTGGAAATGCCCAAGGAGGTGATCGAATACCTGGCATACAGCATCGTTACCAATGTAAGGGAGATGGAAGGAGCCCTCATTTCCATCCTTGCACAATCATCCCTGAACAAAAAAGCGATTACGCTGGAACTTGCTAAAAAGATGATTGACAAATTTGTAAAGAACACTTCAAGGGAAATCTCCATAGATTATATCCAAAAAGTGGTATGCGATTACTTCGACCTGCCTCTTGAGGCCATCCATTCAAAAACACGAAAACGCGAGATTGTCCAGGCACGGCAATTGGCAATGTATTTTTCAAAGAGAATGACGAAGGCATCACTTGCAACTATTGGTCAGCATTGTGGCAAAAAAGACCACGCCACCGTCCTTCATGCGTGCAGGACCGTGAACAACCTGATCGATACCGATAAGCAGTTCAGAAACTACGTTGAGGAACTGGATAAAAAGATTACTTTATAAAACGTAACTTTTTCTTGCTTTTTCTTGCAATTTTTATTATATTCCTCGGGTTTGAATATGTGGCCGATATTGGCTACCTGTATCTGAAAATTTATAAATATGAAAGATATGAATGTTTTATTTTTGTGCAATGGAAACAAATGCCGTTCACCTTTGGCTGCCGGACTTTTAAAGAAAAAGCTGGAAAGCAAAAACCTGGAGGCAAATGTGGGCTCGGCGGGTTTTGAGGCTTTTTATATCAATGAATCACCTGACAAGAGGGCGATTGAAAAGGGATTGGAACATGGGATCGATATTTCCGACAACAGGGTAAGGTTGTTCAACAGTACGGATTTCGATAATTACGACAAGATATATGTGATGGACATACTTGCGTATCGCAATGCCTTATACTTTGCCAGGAACGACTCCGACAAGACAAAGGTTGATTACCTGATGAACGTGATAAAACCCGATAGGAACGAATCGGTACCAGACCCCTTTTACAGGGAATTGGGCGCCTGCGACAGCACATTTAGGATTTTGGACGATGCCTGTGAGAAAATTGCCAACAAAGTTATTTCAAAAAATTAATCAACAACTTATCAGCGAACCCAGAGCATTTGACTTTGCAAATAGATTCCAAAACCATCGAAAGAGCTGCTGAACGCATCATTGCATACGTTCACAAAACCCCTGTTATTTCTTCCGAAAACATCAACTCCATAACAGGGGCACAGGTTTTCTTCAAATGCGAAAACCTTCAAAAAGCCGGTGCCTTTAAGACAAGAGGTGCGGTGAATGCTGTTTTTTCCCTTCCAAAAGAAGAATTGGGAAACGGGGTTTGTACGCATTCATCGGGAAACCATGCCGCTGCATTGGCAAGTGCAGCTTCTTTACGAAACACAAAAGCCCATGTGGTGATGCCAGACAATTCTTCCAAAGTGAAAATCGCCGCTGTTAAAAACTACAATGGGGAAATAACTTTTTGCTCACCAAACCTCGCATCACGGGAAAAAACACTGAAAGCGATAAGGGAAAAAACAGGGGCAGTCGAAATCCACCCATACAATGATTTACGGATCATTGCAGGACAGGCGACCGCTGCCAAAGAGTTTTTTTGCCAAACAAAGCAACTTGATATTGTTATGGCTCCAGTAGGTGGAGGGGGGTTGCTGAGCGGGACCGCCCTGTCAACCCACTTCTTTTCGCCAGAAACAAAGGTGATCGCAGCAGAACCCAAAGGTGCCGATGATGCTTTCCGGTCGTTTTACAGTGGCAATTTCGTGCCGTCCGAAAATCCACGAACAATTGCTGATGGGCTTCTTACCTCCCTTGGCCCGTTGACTTTCCCTATCATCCAAAAATACGTAAACAGTATTTTGACCGTAAGCGAAGAAAGCATAGTTGAAGCGATGAAGTTAATTTGGGAACGCACCAAGCTAATTGTTGAGCCTTCATCCGCAGTGCCTTTGGCAGCTATACTTGAAAACAAAAAAGGTTTTCTTCAGAAAAGGGTGGGGATTATTATTTCGGGAGGGAATGTTGATTTGGATAATTTGCCCTGGAACCTGGCCCTGGCCCTGGCCCAGCCCTGAAGGACTGGGAAACCCAGAAGGGGGAAAATAAATTTAAAGACTGAACGAGATCAAACACAAAAAACATTATGAACAAAGGGACATTATATCTTTTACCCACGTTTTTGGCCCCTGTGGACCCCAATTCCGTTTTTCCTCCAGAGAACCTCGTAATCACAAACAAACTAAAAACTTTTATTGTGGAAGACATCAGGACGGCACGCCGGTTTTTACGGAAAGCCGGGTTCACCAAAAACTTTGATGATATGGTTTTTCATGTCCTTGACAAGCATACGGATCGGATGCAGGTGAACTCATTTCTGGATGTTGCCGTCAAAGGGGAAGATATTGGTTTGCTCTCGGAAGCCGGTGTCCCTTGCGTGGCCGATCCGGGATCGGAAATCGTCCACATTGCCCACCGGCGCAATATACGGGTTGTCCCGCTTGCAGGGCCATCCTCGCTTTTACTGGCATTGATGGCCTCGGGCTTTAACGGTCAAAATTTCGTTTTTCATGGTTATTTGCCCATTAAACCAAAAGAGCGTTCCGTGGCTTTGCTGAAACTCGAAAAAGACATTTATTCCAAAAACCAAACACAGATATTCATTGAAGCCCCTTATCGCAACAACCATATGCTGGAAAGCATTTGCAAGATCTGCAAAGCGGAAACGCTTCTCTGCCTTGCGGTTGATGTGACTTCCGAGAAGGAATCCATCAAAACGAAAACAATAAAAGATTGGAAAACAGCACTCCCTGATTTGCATAAAAAGCCAGTTGTGTTTTTGCTGTATAAGTAATACCAATAAATTTACCTGGTGATTGTCCTGCGTTGACCGACAGGGTGGTTATTTGCTGTACAGAGAAGTCACCCGGTGATTTGAAAAAGTTCTATTTTTGCAGAAAATCACATTATGTTAACAATCATCTCCCCGGCAAAAACACTGGACACCGAAAAACAATCGATTACGGATAAATACAGCCAACCACAATTCCAGGAGGAGGCGAAGGTACTTGTCCGTGAATTACAAAAGATGTCACCGGACAAGCTTTCCAAATTAATGAAGATCAGCCCGAAACTTGCCGACCTTAACTGGACACGCTTTCAGGAATGGGAGCTGCCTTTCACGCCACAAAATGCCAAACAAGCGCTGCTCTGTTTCAAGGGCGGTGTTTATAACGGCCTAGACGCTGCATCTTTGCTTCCTGTCGATATTGATTTTGCCCAGGGACATTTACGCATCCTATCTGGGTTATATGGACTTCTCCGTCCCCTTGATTTAATGCAGGCCTATCGTTTGGAAATGGGAACCCCGCTTAAAACAGGGAAAAAGAAGAACCTTTATGAATATTGGGGAGATAGAATAACCCAATCCGTTAACGATTCACTTATAGAGGGGAAAATGAAATACCTAATCAACCTTGCTTCCGAGGAGTATTACAAAGCTATTGATCCCCCAAAAGTCAACGCCCAAATAATCACCCCCATTTTCAAGGAATATAGAAATGGCCAATACAAATTCATGAGCGTATTCGGAAAGAAAGCCCGGGGTTTAATGTCACGTTTCATCATCCGAAACAAACTTACCGACCCCGAACAAATGAAACTGTTCGATTCCGAAGGTTATTATTACAATGACAAATTAAGCGGGGAAACAGAATGGGTTTTTACGAGGGGATAAATTAGCAATACTGCAATGAAGCATGAACAGGTATTTCTTGAGTGTTGGGGAAATTAGGCAATTACATTGATATTAAACCCGTAATGAGCAATGGAAAATTTATTGCGAACTAAAATTTCCCAGGTGCAGTAGTATATTTGCCATTCTTTTTTCTTGGCAACATTTCCCCATACACCTTTATGTAAAATTGATTGTTGCCAAGGGTGAACTTGATTAATGAACCCGGTTCTGTAAATTTGAAATCGAAATGTTATACAAAAGCTGTTTATATGCTCGTTTATTCCGTAAAACTGCTAATGAGCAAATGGGATGGGAATTTATCTATAATCACTTAATAATGCCTAATTTTATTTATATATCAATTCAAACCTGTCAAGGTTCATTACTTTTGTCCAGGCAGAGATGAAATCTTTCACAAACTGCTCTTTAGAATCATCACTTGCATAAAATTCTGCTAATGCCCTAAGTTCTGAGTTTGAGCCAAATATCAAGTCCGCTCTTGTAGCTGTCCATTTATCAGC
>JAJRTT010000228.1 GCA_024278155.1 Bacteroidota bacterium
GTGGTCCACTCATGGGCGGTAACACAGTTAACACTGGCAATGACCGGTATCATCACCTCTTTCTTGGCCTTCGAAATCAAATCGAGGTATTTGTTCAATTCCTTTTCCTTCACGTGCAGGTCGATATAATCAAATGTTTCCGAATGCTCGGCATACATAAAACTGTCCTTCTCGGCCATCTTTAGTTTATGTTCCGCTTCCATCATAATTTGTTCTTCGAACAATGATTTCAGCACAACTGCACCGGCACCGTTCTTTTCCAGTTCCTTGATTTTTTCGACAGAATCGGTCAGGCCCGAACTCCCAACAATAATGGGGTTGTTCAATGTCAATCCGAGGTATTTTGTTGTTAAATCAGCCATTTTGTTTATTGTTATTTTAGACTATTAGAACCAAGATTATAAGATTCAAGATTAATAGGTTCAAGATTATTGGATAGATATGACAAAAATACAGCAAATATTATTGGCTTCTTGCATCTTGGCCCTACACATCTTGTTTCTATACATCTTGGTTCTATACATCTTGATTCCTATTTATTAATTTTTTCCTGAATATATTTGTGCATGCCCGCAGCTGCTTTTCGTCCATCGCCCATGGCCAAAATAACGGTTGCCCCTCCCCTTACGATATCGCCACCTGCAAACAGTTCGGGAATGGATGATTGCATGGTATCCTGATCGACAACGATTGTTCCCCAGTCGGTCATTTTCAGGTTTGGCAAACTTGCGGGGATCAAAGGATTTGGCGAAACACCAACACTCACCACAACTGTATCCACATCAATTTCAAATTCGGAATTGGGGATAACGATCGGCCTTCTCCTTCCTGAAGTATCCGGTTCGCCCAATTCCATTTTCTGGATCCTCATCCTGTTCACCCTGCCGTTTTCATCGGCAAAATACTCAACCGGATTGTGCAGGTTCATAAATTCAATCCCCTCTTCCTGTGCATGTTTTACCTCCTCAACACGGGCAGGCATTTCAACAAGTGAGCGCCTGTAAACAATCACCGATCTTTCAGCGCCCAACCTTTTGGCAGTCCTTACGGAGTCCATTGCTGTATTTCCACCACCGATAACGGCCACGTTTTTCCCTTTTAAAACAGGTGTGTCAAAATCAGGGTTTGCTGCGTTCATCAGGTTTACACGGGTAAGGTACTCATTTGAAGATAAAATCCCGTTGTAGTTTTCGCCCGGGATATTCATGAACCTTGGCAATCCCGCACCACTTCCCACAAAGAACGCTTCATAACCCTGTTCCTTCAATTCATCGATGGTAGCTGTTCTTCCAACCAGGAAATTCGTTTTGAACTTAATACCCATTTTCCGCATTACCTCGATTTCCACGTCCACGATTTCGTTCGGGAGCCTGAACTCGGGGATTCCATATTTCAAAACCCCGCCAATTTCATGAAGTGCTTCAAAAACGGTCACATCATAACCCAGTTTGCAAAGATCGCCAGCTGCACTTAAACCGGCAGGGCCTGATCCAATCACACCAACTTTTATCCCATTGGGGGCAGCAACTTCAGGGATTGCCATCTGTCCGCTGTTGCGCTCATAGTCAGCCGCAAAACGTTCGAGGTTACCAATGGCAACAGCAGGTTTTTTCAAACTGATGGTGTAGAAGCAATTGTTCTCGCACTGTTTGTCCTGCGGACAAACGCGGCCACAAACCGCTGGCAGGGCATTGGTCTCTTTTAAGACCACGGCAGCGCCCAAATAGTCACCCGTCTCGATTTTCTTGATAAACTTGGGGATATTGATTCCCACTGGACAGCCGGTAATACAGGTTGGGTTTGCGCAATCAATACACCGTCTGGCATCGGCAAGAGCCAGTTCTTCGGTAAGCCCGAGGTTAACTTCATCAATATTTTTGTTCCTGACATTGGGGTCCCTTTCAAGCATATCGTTTCTTTCACGGCCTGTCCGCTCCTTGGCTTTCATGGACTTTCGTAATTCGGCACGCCATTCCTGGTTACGTTCTGCTTTCAGATATTCTTTTATGTTTTCCATTTTATTCAGCGTTTTTTAAATATTTTTCATAGGCTTCCGCTTCCAGTTCCTTGTATCCTCCAAGCCTCGACATCATCTCCTCAAAGTTAACTTCATGGGCATCGAATTCAGGTCCGTCAACACAAACAAATTTTGTTTTTCCACCAACCGAAACCCTACATGCACCACACATCCCTGTTCCGTCAACCATAATCGTGTTCAAACTGGCTTCGGTCGGGATATTGTATTTCTTGGTCGTAAGTGCCGCAAACTTCATCATGATCGCAGGCCCGATTGTCATACACATATCTACCTTCTCGCGTTTGATTACTTCTTCCATTCCGGCAGTAACCAAACCTTTCCTCCCGGATGACCCGTCATCGGTCATTAAAATCACTTCATCTGAAAACTCACGCATTTGATCTTCAAGGATAATCAGGTCTTTTGTCCGGGCAGCGAGAACTGTAACAACCCTGTTGCCAGCTTTTTTAAAACCTTCAACAATCGGGAGCAAGGGGGCAACACCTACGCCACCACCGGCGCAAAGGACAGTGCCGATATTCTCGATATGGGTTGCTTTGCCCAGTGGGCCAACCACGTCCCTGATCACATCACCTTCGTTCAATGCCAGTAATTTGGCAGATGTGACACCAACTTTCTGGACAACAAGGGTAATTGTCCCCTTTTCGATATCGGAACCAGCTATTGTAAGCGGGATACGCTCACCTCTTTCATCAATTCGTATTATAACGAAATGTCCTGGTTTTCTTGATTTCGCAATCTCGGGAGCCTCAATGACAAGCTTTGCTACGTTCTCTGAGAAAAACTCCTTTTCTACAATTTTATTCATCCTGTATTTTACCTTTTAATTTTGAAAAACGACAAATGTATGTAATTTTATTAGATATAAAAGAGGGAATCAAATAAAGGGATAAAAATTCTTATAAATCAATATGATATAGAAATAATTTATATCTGGTCTAATTTATAAATAAGGGCCTGCAAGGGTTTTAAGGTCCAGTTTCAAACTCTTCCAATCGTTCATTATTTCGTCATTACCGACCCAGCCATGCAACCTGCAAACACCACACGGGTCATTGCGATCATAGCGAAGCAATCTGTCAACTATGAAAGGCAACAAAGCAGTGAATGGTAATGGCGGCAGTCGGAATAGCATGTGGATTCCTCACGCTACCGCACATTGCCGGCGCATTGGTTCGGAATGACGTTGTTGAATTATTTCACAGTAATCACCGAAATCCGTTTCTTTCCATCCATCCTTATTTTTATTGGTTTTTTGAAACGGACATGGCGGAAGAAATTTGTTTTTTCAACCAGTTCCTGTTCATTTAGTTTTTCATAGCTGATATAACTTCCCGATTTTTCAGGTTGAACCGAAAAATAGCCCACATTGGCCGAAGTGAGGTTGTGGAAAAAATGGGAACCCGAGGATGCATCCAAAGGATAGCCCTTCAGGCTGGTCTCGACGATTACTTTTGCATTTGAAATCTGTGGCCAGTCAACCGGGATACCGATCCATTTGTCGCGCGTTCCCCAACGGCCCGGCCCAATCAGGACATATTGTTTACCGGACTTTATCATCTTTGCGTTTATTTGGGCAATCTCTTCCACCATTTCTTCGGTTTTCGATTTATCGAACAAAGAATTGTCAACATAAACAACATCCTCAATATCCTTGATCAATCCGCTTCCCATCCCTTTCTCGGCATATAGGACAATATCTTCCTGTTTTATCTTTTTCATGTCCACTTCATAATCCTGAGCTCCGCCGATCATGGGTTTTATCTGCAAAAGATAAAACGAAGTTTTGTAATCCTCGTCCCTGTTCAGGTCGATGGCAAATTCTATTTCAACCGGGCTGCCCATTGCTTCTTTCACAATATCAAGGACCACTTCAATTGTTTCGGCCATTGGTGCATATTTATACTTTAAAACATTGGCAAAGTCCACGACCCGAGGCCCGGGCTTATCTATCCCAGGCGTGATTACATTATTGTTGGCATCGAAAACAGAAGCGCAATGCTTCAGCGTTCCATGTTTTTCAGCTTCGTAAAGATCGAGCTTGCAAAGGCCCGCGGTATCCCCTTCCATAAGGTCGGGGTTTTGATTCTTCAGGTTTACGGCAAAAAACTGCACCTGTGAGTCCCGCACCTGGTCTTTTGTGCTACTTATGGAAGTTGTGGGGTATTTTGGCGAAAACCGAAAGGCTTTTTCCCCCTCCACCACATACTTCCCCAAACCAAGGGCCGCCACGGCAAAGCCTTCTTCCGGTTTCATATGGCCAAAAGGATAGTAATTATAGGACTGGGCCACACCACTGATATGTGGATAAAAAACTGTCCCGTATTCATTGCCCACGACCTCCTGGATGATGATGGCCATTTTTTCCTCTTCGATTTTATAGTTCACCGCCTTGATATATCCACGGGCAACATCGTAATAAACCGAAGCATACACCAATTTAATCGCATCCGTAACCTGTTTCAAGCGGACGCTCGGATCCGGATGGTTATTGGGCAAAAGGTAGGTCTCAAAAATCCCGGCAAAGGGCTGCATCAAGCTATCTTCGAACAGGCCGGATGAGCGGATGGCTATCGGTGTTTTCATCAATTTCAGAAGAGATTTCAGCTTGCCTGTCAAGGTTGGCGTAAGACTGGCTTTCAGAAAGAGTTCCTTGATCTTCCCGTAAGAAATGTATTCGGTCTTAACATAATGCAAATCGTTCCGATCGAAGAAATATTCAAATTCGTCCGTTCCGATAAAAGAGGTTTTCGGTGCCCTGATATTGATCCCTTGCACATAATTGGAAAAATCGAAATTATAAATAAGGGAATTGATAAACGCCAGCCCCCGGCCTTTTCCCCCCATTGCCCCTTCTGACAAGGTAACGATATTGGTTTCGTCCAGGATGGCGGTTTCTTCAAAAGGCACTACTTTTCCCTGGTTCTGTTCGCCCCTGAATTTCTCGATTACGTTGATCAGATATTTCCGAAGGGATTCAGGTTCCTTGAAATCGGTCGTCTTCTTGGGATGGAGGATTTTTGCGGCCTGAATTTCACCCCTTGCCATCAACCATAATGAAAAATGGTCTTTTCGGGCATGATACAAAATCGATTCGCTGGGGATTGTCCGTAAATGTTTTTCAAAATCCTTTAAGGATTTAACCTCAACCAGTTTTTTACCTTTTCCATCCCGGTAAACAAAATTCCCAAAACCGAGATAGTGCATGATAAAGCTTTTGAATTCCTGGACGAGGTTTTCAGAGTTTTTGTCGATAAAGGTTGATTTTAACCGATGGGCTTCTTCTGCCGAATCGGGATTGGAAGATTGGATAATGACCGGTATGTCTTTCTTTTCGCCACGGATATGCTTTACAAGCTCAAAACCGGCCCTCTTGTTCATCTTGCCGTTTTTTTTGTATTTCACATCCGTGATGAGGCAAAATATATTGTCTTTGTATTTGTTGAAGATCTCAATGGCCTCTTCATACGTGGTTGCCAATAATATTTTTGGCCTTGCCCTAAGTTTCAACAGTTTATACAAATCATCCGTGCTCACATCATCAATTATCCTTCTTGTTTGTGCCAATACGGTTTGATACAGCAAGGGCAGGTACCTCGAATAATACAAGGGGGAATCTTCAACAAGCAATATCACCCTGACCAGTCCTTTGCGCGTGTCATTATCGGCATTAATCCGGTCCTCAACCTGCTTGATCATGGCAAAAAATATCCGTGATTCGCCATTCCAGACAAATATGCTGTCGAAGGAAAACGGTTTCCTTTTCTTTTCAAAAAAATCAATATCACTATTGTTGTTCAAAAGGAGAAAGACAGGGATATATGGAAATGCGTTTTTTATTTTTTTGCTTAAAACAACCGGGGTCTTTTTGTCCACGCCAACCATGATAATTATAAGGTCGAAATGTTTTGAATTCAATTGTTCTTCTGCTTCTTCAACAGTTGAAACCCCTGTGATCCGTGGCAGGGAGGTAAGGTTCAATTGGGCATATTCACCCATTATCTGCTCCGAAAAATGGCCTTCCTTTTCAATAATGTAAGCATCGTAAAGATTGGCTACAAGCAATATCTCCTTAACTTTAAACGGCATCAGGTCATGGAAAATATCCCTGTCATAATTATTTTTGTTGAGGAAACGCTGCAATAATTGCTTGCTTGTAATGCTACAAACATCCTTCTGTTTATCGGGCTTTGTTGTTTTTCTGTTATAGCCATGCCTTTTGAGTACCGCCTCGCCTTTAATACTGTTCAAATAGCCCGAAACGATATTGGCAAGGTTGATTATCAAATCCCTTTCTTCTTTCAGGAAAGGGCCTTCATCGGCTTGTGGAAAGCTTTTGGAATAATAAATCTCAATTCGGCCAATTTTATTGCCAATGGTTTCAAACTCCTGGATTAGTGCTTTTTCGGTTTTCAGGAAATTATTCGACCTGTATTCTTCATCATCAAATATAATCCTTGCTGAGGTAAATTCAGGGTACTGCCATCCGGCGGGAAGGATGTGGGCAATCTGTTGCAAAGTCTCTAATTTCGATTTCCCCTCCTTTATAATCGCAGTTGCCCGGTTTATCGTTGCAAGCTCTTTTAACCTTTCCAGGGTTTGTGAGCGCAGCTCCTCATAACCGGGTTGGTTGACATCTTTTTCTTTCATTTTAATTAATATGGTGTTCTATTTCTTTATACGATTCTAAAAACACTTTATCGCAAAACAACTTATTAGAAGGGACTTCTATTAATTCATTACTTTCAAGAAACAAATAGAATGAACAAGTTGCCTGCCTTGCCGGTCAGGCAGGCAAGGCACAAATTTTCCTAAACCAATTTCTTTTAGTTTCTCAATAGTTGGTTTATGATTATTAAACCAATGAATAAAAATATTCCTATCACATAAAACTAAATCCTTTTCCATGCCTGATTTCTTAATTGTTCAAGAGTTTTAGGATTATCTGACCACAATCCCGCAAAATCAGATATTAAAGGTTTGCCTTTAGGTAAACGAATGGAGGCAGTTAGGTCAGTACCAGAGGAATTTCCTGATTCATCTACTATTTTTAGTTCGGTAACACTTTTTAACCTTTTTAAAAGATCAACAATAAAATCTACACTTTCATCCTTTAGTTTAATTGTTATTGTTTGCATTTGAACTATTGTTTGTTATTGAATGGCAGAAAAAACAAAATTAATAAAATTGAGGTGACCCGAATCAACTTTCTTCATTTTTTTGCCTGGGCCCTTTGTACCTGATTGCTTCCATATCACTTTAGCAAGAAACCTATCTTACATGACTTTACACAATCCCCTGATCCAACATGGCATTGGCAACTTTAAGGAATCCGGCAACGTTGGCCCCTTTTACATAATTGATATAGCCATCGTCTTCCTTTCCATGGACCACACATGTTTTGTGAATGCTCTTCATAATATGGTGAAGTTTATCGTCCACCTCTTCGCTGGGCCAATTAAACTTCATCGCGTTCTGCGACATCTCCAGGCCTGAGGTAGCAACACCACCTGCATTTACAGCCTTTCCCGGGCCAAAGAGCACCTTATTGTTAAGGAGCACTTCAATGGCTTCTGGCGTGGAGGGCATATTTGCACCTTCTGCAACACAAGAGCACCCGTTCTTCACCAGGTTTTCGGCGTCTTCCTTATTCAATTCATTTTGAGTGGCACATGGAAGGGCAACATCACAAGGTGTTTCCCATGGATGTTTTCCCTGGAAGAAACGAGCTTCGGGGAACTCATAGGAATAAGGCTTCACGATATCCTGATTTGAAGCCCTCAACCCCAACATATATTCTATCTTCTCACCGGAAATCCCATCCGGGTCAAAAATATATCCATCGGGGCCTGAAATCGTCACAAGCTTTCCCCCAAGTTCATTGACCTTTTGCGCAGCTCCCCAGGCAACGTTGCCAAAACCTGAAATACAAACTGTTTTGCCTTCCAGGCTTTCGCCTTTGATCGCCAGCATTTCCCGGGCAAAATAAACGGCCCCATATCCGGTAGCTTCGGGCCTGATCAGGCTACCGCCCCAGTTCAGGCCTTTACCGGTAAGTACGCCATGATGTTCGCGGGTAAGCTTTTTGTACATCCCAAACAAATATCCAATTTCTTTTCCGCCTACACCAATATCACCGGCCGGGACATCCATTTCAGGCCCGATAAGTTTCCAGAGCTCAAGCATAAACGCCTGGCAAAAACGCATGATTTCCCTGTCCGACTTGGCTTTTGGGTCAAAATCGGAACCTCCCTTTCCCCCACCAATGGGCAAAGTTGTGAGGCTGTTCTTGAAGATTTGTTCAAAACCGAGAAATTTCAGGATGCTCAAATTCACACTTGGGTGAAAGCGCAATCCGCCTTTGTATGGCCCCAGCGCATTATTGAATTGCACCCTGTAGCCCAGGTTAACATGCACTTTACCGCTGTCGTCCACCCATGGGACTTTAAATGTCAATACCCTGTCGGGTTCGATTATCCTTTCGATAATCCCTGCGGATTCAAATTGGGGGTTTTGATTTACCACTTCTTCAATTGATTCGAGCACCTCTCTTACGGCTTGCAAATACTCAACCTCGCCCGGGTGTCTTTTGGTAAGATCGTTCATTGTTCTTTCAAGGTTCATGACAATAGATTTTAAAGGGTTGTTAAAAAATTCATCTGATATTAATAAATCACAAATACACCAATTGCAAAAACCATAATTAATTGTTGCAAATAAAAACTAATTTATTGATAATCACCAACTAAATCCATTGTTAATAAATTAACAATGGATTTAAAAAGTTTGCAAATGTGAACTTAATCCAAATACCATCCAAACAAAAAGGCAAAAATATTTCTTATTTAAAAATATTATATATTGTTATTTTTTTCACAAAGGTAAATAAGCCTACAATCCTTTAGTATCAAGCAACTCAAAGTTCAACAAGCTGTTTTGTTGATGAATTGCCCTAAAATTTCTTTTTGAGAATTAATAATTTTATTTAATATTGCGCCATATAAAAAACACTAAACACTAATTAGTTAATTTAAAGATAGTTACATTATGGCAAACGAACAATTATTAAACGATTTTATGGCAAAAGTAATTGCCAGGAATCCAAATGAAGCTGAATTTCACCAGGCAGTTGAGGAAGTGGCAATGACAGTCCTCCCTTTTATCGAAGAAAACCCAAAATACAAGGCTGCAAAAGTCCTTGAAAGGATGACGGAACCTGAAAGGGTTATCCTATTCAGGGTACCCTGGGTCGATGACAAAGGTGAAATCCAAATCAACAAAGGTTACAGAATTGAAATGAACAGCGCCATTGGCCCTTACAAAGGCGGTTTGCGTTTCCATCCTACGGTAAACCTTGGAATCCTCAAATTCCTTGCTTTCGAGCAAGTGTTGAAAAACAGCCTTACCACACTTCCCATGGGTGGTGGTAAAGGGGGTTCTGATTTCGATCCCAAAGGAAAGTCAGATGCAGAAGTGATGCGTTTTACCCAAAGCTTTATGTCAGAATTGTTCCGTCATATCGGGCCCAACACTGACGTTCCTGCAGGTGACATCGGAGTAGGTGGCCGCGAAATCGGCTTCATGTTCGGCCAGTACAAAAGGCTCAGAAATGAATTTACAGGTGTCCTCACAGGTAAAGGAATCGAGTGGGGCGGAAGTTTGATCCGTCCGGAAGCCACAGGTTACGGTCAGGTATATTTTGCAGAAGAGATGCTGAAAACCCGTGGTGACAGCTTAAAAGGCAAAATCTGTACAGTTTCCGGTTCTGGTAACGTTGCCCAATACGCAACCGAAAAAGTTACTGAATTAGGTGGCAAAGTGGTTACACTTTCTGACTCTGCCGGGTTTGTTTATGATCCAGAAGGAGTTGATGCAGAAAAACTTGCTTTCGTCATGTACCTGAAAAACGAAAAAAGAGGCCGCATCAAAGAATATGCTGAAAAATACGGATGTGAATATCATGAAGGACAACGCCCATGGGGCATCAAGTGTGATGTTGCACTTCCTTCCGCAACACAAAACGAGGTGAACGAAGAAGAAGCCAAAACTCTTATTGCCAATGGTTGTTTCGTAGTTTCTGAAGGAGCCAATATGCCTTCCACGCCAGATGCTATCAACGTTTACATCGAAAACAAAATCCTTTATGGCCCGGCCAAAGCTGCCAATGCTGGTGGTGTTGCCGTTTCAGGTCTTGAAATGTCGCAAAACTCAATGCGTTACGGATGGTCAAGGGAAGAAGTTGACACTAAACTCCGCAACATCATGATCGACATCCATGACAATTGCGTGAAATATGGAACAGAGAAAGATGGTTATATCAACCATATGGTTGGGGCAAATATTGCCGGTTTCGTAAAAGTTGCCGATGCAATGCTGGCACAGGGAATTGTTTAATTCCCCTGATTCCAATAAAAGTACCCTGGCAGAAATGCCGGGGTATTTTTTTGCCATGAACAATGATATGCATGAAAATATTTTACTGCTTTAGCATTCCATTAAAACAAAAGGCAAGTATTATGGATATCCAAACTAAAAAACTTGAATTGTTAAATTGGATAATCCCAGTAAAAACAATTAACGCCCCATTGTTAGTTTCTTGAATAAATTAATGTACCGTACAGGTATTATTTCCATACTTTTGTTCCACAATTCATCTATTATCTTCACCAATCTCACATTCATGGAAGATCGTTTTTTGGAAATCCTCAAAGAAATAAGATATGCGGCCCGGGAAAAAAGGCTCAAAGATTTTTCATTTTACCAAATTGAAAAAAAAACCGGGATTACCAAAGATGAATTGACCCAACATGTAAAAAACAAGGCAGAACTGGTCGAAAAAATCCTTGACCTCGAAAGGCAAAAGTTTGAGAATATTTTCCTGGTACATAATTTTGAAGGGGTAAATGCCATCGACATATTGTTTACCGTAAGCAAAGAAGTTGCGAATAATTTTCTGCTGGTAAGCCCGGCCATCACAATTCATTTGAAGGAAAAATACCCGAAAATCTATCAAGCCCACTTCGACAAGCGCCTTGGTTTTATTTTTGACAAAATACAGATCAATATCACCAAAGGGATCGGCCAGGGCATATATCGCGATGATTTGAGCATCGAACTTTTGGCCCGTCTCTATTTAAGCCGCCTCATCGATATCCACAACCCAGACCTTTTCCCCCCAGAGAAATTCTCATTTGAAACACTTTTTGAAGTAATGTTCGAAGACCTCGTCCGATCCATTGCCAAGCCCGATGGTATTGCCTATTTTGAAAAGAAAAGAAAGGCGGTGAAATTTGAAGTGGATACCGTGAAAGGGAGTTAATGGAACCCAAAAACCGAAATACCTCCCTTGATATTTTTTACCGTGTTATCACCCTGCCCATCAAGCTGTTGATTTCCCGGCTCGTTTCCTTTAGGTTTTTCAGCTCATTGAGCAGGATAAGCAAATCTTCATCATTTTCAACTGCCTTCAATTTCTCTTGGTTTTTATGCACCAACTCTTCTATCCGTTTGGCCTTAAAAGACAAAACCGCATTTTCGACCGCTTGTAACAATTTCCCTTTTTCAGTGGTCACAATAACACGGGCCACTTCCTCCCAGTTCTTGCTTAGCTCATAAGGTGTCGTCAGAAGGTCAATGGCTGCTTTCGATACTTTTTGGTTTTCATGGTTAATGAAATACTTATCCTCGGGAATTTCATCCTTCCCAAGCATTTCAGCATATTCATCAAAAACAAACTGGTATTCGCCATTGTTGAACTTAATTTCATCGGCATTCAAATCATCTACGATAAACCTTGCGACCGATACGGTTTCGGTAGCGGGATGGCCATGCCCATCATCGACATCAAGGGTCAAGTCCTCATGGCCATAATTCAACAACAGCCGGATGATATCTTTTTCCTGGTACTCGGAATTGAGGAAATCAACTTCGATTTGCTGATGGTCGGGTTGAGCTTCCACAAAAACCGGTGGCTGCGGTTCGGTAGGCGAAAGCTTGTTTTGCTTTTTGAATTTTTCGCGAAGGCGCTTGTTCAGCTCGTTCATCAGGGTCTGCTCGCCAATATCCATCATGGAAGAGCATTCCTTTACATAGACCGAACGTGTGATCCCATCAGGGACAAGGGAAATACTTTGTACTATTTCCTTTATCAAACCCGCCTTCTTTACAGGATCGTCCTTGGTTTCTTTCAGGAGTATGCCTGTTTTGAAACGGATAAAATCCTTTGCATTGCCATCGAGGTACTCCTCCACTTCAATACTGCGGTGGCCCCTGACAAAGGAATCGGGGTCTTCTCCCGCAGGGAACATCACTATCTTCACGTTCATCCCCTGCCCCAAAACCATATCAATCCCACGGAAAGAGGCTTTCAGCCCGGCCTCGTCGCCATCGTACAATATCGTGATATTGGGCGTATATCTCCTGATAAGCCTGATCTGATCTTCGGTGAGCGAGGTGCCGGACGATGCCACAACATTTTCAAAACCTGCCTGGTGCAATGAAATAACATCGGTATAGCCCTCTACCAAAAAGCAATTGTCCTTATTGATAATGGCGCTTTTGGCAAAATAAATCCCATAGAGGCTTTTGCTCTTATTGTATATGTACGATTCAGGGGAATTGATATACTTTGCAGCTTTGTCGTCCTTTTTCAAAATCCGTCCACCAAAACCGATAACCCGCCCCGATAAATTATGGATGGGGAAAATAACCCGGCCCTTAAACCGATCGAAACGCTTCCCGTTTTTATCAATGGTAATCCCGGAAGCGGAAAGGAACTCCGGCTTAAAACCATTCTCCAGGGCATTTTTTGTAAAGGCGTCCCAGGAATCGGGGTTATAGCCCAATTCAAATTTTTCGATGGTGTTTTCCCTGAAATCACGGTTCTTGAAATAAGAGAGGCCAATGGATTTGCCTTCCTCGGAATTCAGGAGTTGACCGGTAAAATATTTTTGGGCAAAGGAAGTAACGGCATACAGGTTCTCCTTTTCGTTCATGGCCTGGATTTGCTCAGGTGTCTGTTCGTCCTCCTCTATTTCGACATTGTATTTTTTTGCCAAATACTTGAGCGCTTCGGGATAGCTGTAACGCTCATGCTCCATGATGAAATTAATGGAACCGCCCGCTTTTCCACAACCAAAGCATTTATAAATCCCTTTGGCCGGGGACACCGTAAAAGACGGGGTTTTTTCATTGTGGAATGGGCAAAGCCCAATATAATTCACCCCGCGCTTTTTCAAGGTGACAAAATCGCCCACCACCTCTTCCACGCGGGAGGTTTCGATAATAGTCTGTATGGTATCTTTTGAGATCAACGGAATAAATTTGTAAAACCCTAAATCCGCAAACAAAAACTTAATAAGCCACGAATTTCACTAATTATCACGGATTTGTATCATTTAAACAATTAATTGTATTTGTGGTAAACCCGTCCACTTTATTGCACCAAAAAAAACCTTTTGGTTTTTAGCTGATAATAAAAGGAAGCAAAGGTAAAAAGGAAAAGGATACTATTTAATTATTGTTTTTCACAAAATCTATTTTGTCCTTGTTGGTGACAACACCAACAAGGGGCAGGCAGGGTTTTCACAAAATTTTAAAACTTTTTGTCCTAGTTAGCGACAACACCAGCAAAGGGTATAGGATACTATTTAAGGTTTAAAGTCAATATAGTTTTTCACACCTCCATAAATAACTACTATTGTGCCTATTGCCGACTGCGCCAACATGGGCAAATAAGAAAAGCCATCCAGTAATTTTTACTGAATGGCTTTGAAACTTTTTTCGTTAACTGCAAATGCTGATACTACTCTACGATCATCTTTTTCGTTACAGAACTTCCATCAGTGCTGACTGTATAAAAATATACACCCGGAGAAAACGCACTCACATCAACATTAATTTTATTCATCCCGGGAAGTGCAGTATTAATAAATATTTGATAAACCATTTGTCCGGCAAGATTTGAAATTTTCAATTCAAGGTTTGATTTTTCATGCAGGTTCACGCCTATCATTGTAGAAGAACTTGCTGGATTTGGATAATTTTGCAAAACATCATATTCAGCAAGTCCTTCCTGATTATCAATTCCAGTAAGATTACTCACCTCCATCACAAGGATTTTGTTTTCTCCGTAAGGATGCTGGCCTCCCCAGACCGCTGTACCAGGTTCGGCATCAGTTTGGTAAACCAGGAAAACCGAGTTAACCAAATTTGCTGCACATGAGGGATAAACACATTCATCAAAGATATGGACAAGATCAGCAGAAAGGTCGGTAAATTCCCCCCAATTTTCACCACCATCAAATGAGGCCCGGATCCAGACATGCCTGAAATTCTTAAACCCATTGTCAAAAGTTTCGGTCATTGATGTATAAACAAGAAATATCCTATTTCCTTTGATTACAAGTTGCGGCATACTTGACAAACCAATATAATACTGCCCGTATTCAGATGTGATCAAATCAATTTCACCATTGCCGTTCACGTCTTGTGTCCAGCCAATGAGATTATAGTCCTCAACCATTTCTGAACCTGGGTCGCCATAAGGGCTCAATGCATTCAAGTCATTTGAAAAAGCCGGCATATTTTCGTTCCAATAACCTATACCGTCAACAAAAGGGAACCAATAGGAACCGCCATCATCCGTTAATGACATATTGATCCCAAATGCGACATGTACCAATCCGTCATCGTCAATGGCAACACTTTGGGAACCATCCACACAATAAAAAGTATCGGTAGGTTCGCCTTCCCAGAAAGGATAGGGGTTTTCCCAAATGATTGTTTGCTCAAAAGTTTCGCCGCCATCGGTTGATTTCATCAGGAACATATCAATGGAAGGATCGCCAACCACAAAAGCAAGGACATCCCCCTTTGGTTCTGCCCAGGCATAATTATCGCCTTCGAACCCAACATATTCATCGGAAGTCATTCCATCCAAGAGCTCATTTTCAATATTCCAGGAATTCCCACCATCGGTTGACAAGGAATAAAGCAAAGCCCCGTCAACACCCTCATACGGTGTTCCCCCATGAGTTGAGGGCAATGTAAGTGAAAAGTGGTGGATACGGTTATTGCTTGGCCCGCTGGTAACGGTACGGTTCCACAAAATATAATCTTGTCCGGCAGGGCCCGAAAGGGTAAAATAATCCCAATCGCCTTCTCCCTTTATATCCCTGGTTGAGAATTTCGTACCACTTCCTGAAGTATGGGCAGCAACCAATTCGCCATTTTCACCATAAGGGCAATAAGAAGGCCAACCGGTTTTTTCGTCTTCAATACCCGAATCAGGGATTTCACTCCAAGCATTTCCATCATAATAGGAATAACCTGTACCCCTGTCACCAAAAGCACCCGCATCATCTAAACCTTGGGTCCAGGTTGCACCAATGGTTCCATCATTAAAAACATAAATCCGGTTTTGCAAGCTTGCATTTGCCTGATCATCATACCTTGTTAATCCTACCTGTGTTTCATTAATAGTGTAAAAGGATGGCGATTTAAGAGGGACAGCAGCTACGCCATTTTGCACAAATGCCTCCAGAGGAGCTTCCTTTACTAGCGCTGCATACTCACGGATTTGTTTTGGGCTTACTACCCTTTCCTGTGCGAATCCATAAATACCAATACTGGAAATCAGTAGAATTGTAAATAGCTTTTTCATAGATTTGAGATTTAAGTTGAACAAAGAACAATTTTTGATTGATTGCAAATCCCTGGTAGTAAAAAAGTGATTTACCAATCGCTTTGCAAAATAGTGAAAATATCAATTCACAAATGAAATATTCTCGTAACCATTCATATGTAGCAACAAAATAAACTGAAATTTCACTTTCCAGCCACGGCCAAAATAGTCCCTAGTGCTATTCCCAACAAGGCTGCAAACAAGACCTGGACATCCGGGGGCAACAGGAACGTGATGGTGTGTGCCGGGATCCAGAAAAACGGGATGGTCTTCTTAAAAACAAATCCCCACATCACCTGCCAGTTCATTTCCGACATGATTTTCCCGGGATCCATAGGTGCAAGAAAACCTCTTAAAGTCCCTCCATTGCTTACAATGTGGATATCGGACATTTTATGGAAGGTCATCATTACCGGGGCATAGATAATGTTCATGGCAAAACTGGTACTGAAAGCCACAACCAATTTTGAGATGCCGAAACCACCTTTCATCGCTGTGGTGGCATCGCCCATTCCCATGTA
>JAJRTT010000017.1 GCA_024278155.1 Bacteroidota bacterium
CAAATTTGAGATTTCCGATTCAAGAAAGATTGCCAAAACCTTTTCTGCTTTTGCGAATACTGATGGAGGTACTTTGTTGATAGGGGTAAAGGACAATGGGAACATTGCCGGAGTCCGTTCTGAAGAGGAGTTCTTTATGGCAGAAGCTGCCGCAAATATGTATTGTGAGCCCGCAGTGCCTTTTACCAGTAAAGAATGGACGGTTGATAGCAAAAGAGTCCTTGAAATTTTGATTCCCGTTGGTGAAGATAAGCCCCATTATGCCAAAAACGAAGACAATAAATGGCTCGCATATATTAGGGTGGACGACCAGAATATTTTGGTGAACCGGGTTTTGCTGAATGCCTGGAAACGGAAAAAACGGCCTGAAGGAACATATATCAATTACGGTGAAAAAGAGAGGCTGTTGTTGGAATATCTTGAAAACAATAAAGCAATTTCTTTATCAAAATTTGAAAAGATTGCCCGGATTTCGACCTACAAAGCAGGAAACATCCTGACAAATTTCCTTGCATTGGATCTGATCCATATCAAGGTTTCTGAAAAGGAGGTGGTTTATTGCTTGCCTGACGAAAACCTGTAAGGTAGGAGCAAGCCTGTGAAGTGGCGACCTAACCGGTTGGGAAAAACAGGTTTTTCGCATTTGCATTCTGAAAGCCAATATTGCAGGATATGCAAAACCCAAAACAACCTGGGAGAACAAAATTCCTTTATCTTTGCCAAAAAATCAACAAACTGAACATATGAAACTTTTAGAAGGAAAAACCGCCGTGGTAACTGGGGCTTCCAGGGGAATTGGGAGACAAATTGCCCTGAAATTCGCATCCGAAGGTGCCGATGTTGCATTCTCCGATTTAAAATATGATGAAAATGCCGAGAGCCTTGAGAAAGAAATTGCTGCCCTGGGTTGCAAAGGGAAGGGCTATGCCTCGGATGCAAGCTCTTTTGATGGCAGCCAGCAATTTATCGATGAGGTGGTGAAGGATTTCGGCAAGGTCGATATCCTCGTGAACAATGCCGGTATCACCCGCGACAACTTGATGCTCCGCATGTCGGAACTCGATTGGGACCTGGTGCTTACAATTAATTTGAAATCTGCTTTCAATCTTGTGAAAGCCGTGCAGCGTGGGATGCTAAAACAACGTTCCGGGGTTATAATCAATATGAGTTCGGTGGTGGGCGTTAATGGCAATGCCGGCCAAGCAAACTATTCCGCTTCCAAGGCCGGGATGATCGGGTTCACGAAATCCATTGCCCAGGAACTCGGGTCACGGAACATCCGTTGCAATGCCATTGCCCCGGGGTTTATCGAAACGGAAATGACAGCCAAACTTTCAGAGGAGGTACGCAAGGAATGGGCTCAGACAATCCCGTTGCGGCGCGGCGGAACCCCGGCCGATGTGGCCAATGTGGCAACTTTCCTCGCCAGCGACCTTTCCTCTTATGTCTCGGGACAGGTTATCAGTGTCTGTGGTGGCATGAGCACGTAATTGTTGGGGCAACCTCGAAAAAACCAAATTTCTGTGCTGCCCAAATTTTTCAAGACACTTGTTTACAGTAGTAAAATCGGGCTTTGGAAAATTTGAAAGCCCTTGTCCGCCCTACTCCACACTTAGGAAGACGAGGCTTGATATTTGAATTTTTTGAGAACACCTTTGAAAAAGTTTGTGTAAGCAACAAACAAAATTTGATAAGTTCACATTATGGTTGTCTGTTAAACAAAGGGTAATTTGTCCTAATGTAAGGGATTTATTTACGGCAGGAGGTAGAGAAGATGTTTCAATTGAGAATTCAAAGCTTTCGGGATTGCCAAAAGTTCTTGTTAAATTCATTGAGAACATTGATTTGATTGTAAATGAATTTGTTACAACAGATATTGAAAAGCTCAATGAAATATGGAGAACTGACTATAAAACAAGGATAGAAATCAATGAAGAATGGATTGAAAAAATAATTGCTTCTTCTTCTATGTCTTATAATTTTAGAACATTTGAATTTAGAAAATGGATTGAGGGTAAAATAAATATTGCAAGCCATGCCCAATACAAAGAATTGGGCAGCAAGTGGTAAATACGAAAGAAACACATAATTAATAAATAATTTTAGATTAAAAAATCATGATGAAGAATTTTTTGAGATTATCAATTGTTGCGGTTTTCGTTTTTATATTGACGACTGCTTTTTCCCAGGAGTGTACAGTTTATTTTCCGCTGGATGAAGGGACCGAAGTCGAAATGACAAATTACGATAAGATGGGCAAGGTGGAAAGCACCTACACCCAAAAAATCGAAAAAAAAGAAGTGGACGGTGATAACCTCGACATTACTATCTTGCAGAAAATTTATGATGATAAAGGTGAGTTTTTACACGAAGGTCGCTTTGGGATGCGTTGTGAGGACGGGAACTTTTACGTTGACATGCGTTCCTTTTTGGATGAAGAGATGATGTCGGCCTATGAGGGGATGGAGTTGCAGGTCGATTCCAAAGACATGGCAATCCCGTCAGATCTTACGGTAGGGATGAGTTTGCCCGATGCAAATATTTCCATTGCCATTTCAAACCAGGGGTTTAAGATAATGACATTGACGGTTGATATCACCGAGCGGAAAGTGGAGGCACAGGAAGATGTTACCACGCCGGCCGGGACTTTCAATTGTTACAAAATGACCTATCATATCAGCACAAAAGCGGGCATAAGGATTTCCGGGAATGCAACGGAATGGTTGGCCAAGGATGTGGGAATGGTCAAAAGCGAAAATTACAATAAAAAAGGCAAACTGCAATCTTATACCTTGCTGACAGGATTGAAAAAGTAATTTGAGTTTTTGGGCAAGTATGAATTGCCCAGCCATTCAGGGCTGGGGCAAAGAAAAAAATTGTGGGATTTAACATTGTTACCGAGTACCCGATGTGGTTTTTGATTTTCTGCCTGATGGCAGGATTTGCTTATGCTTTTGCATTGTACTACCGGGAGCGGAAAAACGAATTTGGGATTGTTGCAAAATGGGCCATGGCAATTTTAAGGGGAACAGCAGTGGCTTTTATCGCTTTTCTGCTTTTAAACCCTATGTTGAAAACCCTTAGTGAACATGCCGAAAAACCCATCATCATCTTTGCACAGGATAATTCCCGTTCCATTGTTTCGGGGCCCGATTCGGCTTTTTATCAAAAGGGGTATGTGGAAAGTGTCAATTCTTTTTTGGATGCCCTGAAACCCAATTATGATTTGCGGGAGTTTTCTTTTGGCGACCGTTTTGCCAAAGGGGCTTTTCATGGGTTCAACGATAAACAGACCGATATTTCGGATTTGTTCGGTGAAATCAAAAACCGTTTCTCCAATCGAAATGTGGGCGCGATGGTTTTGGCCACGGACGGTATTTTCAATTCGGGCCTCAATCCGATCTATGCTTCGGCAGATATCCCCTTTCCCATTTATACCATTGCCCTGGGCGATACCATTGTGCGCAAGGACGTGGTGCTGAAAAAGGTCAACTTCAACCGGATTGCCTATCAGGGAAACGAATTTCCGGTGGAAGTGATTTTAAATGGATCAAAATGCCGGGGGCTTTCAACTAAATTAACGATTACCAAAGAGGGAAAAACCCTGTTCTCCAAAACAATTACTTTTCCCGATGACGACCATTTTGAAACGGTTTCGGTTCACTTAAAGGCTGAAAAGAAGGGGATGCATCGATATCGTGTCAGCTTGTCCCCGGTGGAGGGAGAGGTGAGCCTGTCGAACAATTCGCAAAATATCTTCGTGGATATTTTGGAAGGGAAACAAAAAATACTGATTCTTGCCAACTCTCCCCATCCGGATATTGCGGCCCTCAAACAGTCCATCCTCGAAAACAAGAATTATGAAGTGGATGATTTTGTCGTGAATAAGTTTGACAAAAACCCCGCAGCATATAATTTGATAATCCTACATCAATTGCCCTCGGTACAAAACCCCATAAGTTCGGTTTACCAAAGCATCGAACAGAATGCTATCCCGGTCCTTTTTGTGGTGGGCAAGCAAACGAACATGGCTGCTTTGAACAACTTGAACCTGGGCTTTTCGGTAAAAGGTCAGATTCTCTACAATGAATCGCTCCCGATGTTGAACAACGAGTTTGCCTTGTTTGCGGTTTC
>JAJRTT010000229.1 GCA_024278155.1 Bacteroidota bacterium
AAAAATTGATTATGACTACAGAAGAGAAACATTCAAATGAACGAAAAGACTACGGTGCAAACAATATACAGGTACTGGAAGGATTGGAGGCGGTACGTAAAAGGCCTGCCATGTACATTGGCGATATCAGCCACAGGGGATTGCACCATTTGGTCTATGAAGTGATTGACAATTCGATAGATGAAGCCCTTGCAGGCCACTGCGATACCATATCCGTTATGATCCATGAAGACAATTCCATTTCGGTGGAGGACAATGGACGGGGTATCCCAACCGGGATGCACGAAAAAGAAAAC
This sequence comes from Bacteroidota bacterium, assembly GCA_024278155.1. Taxonomy (GTDB): domain Bacteria; phylum Bacteroidota; class Bacteroidia; order Bacteroidales; family JAADJA01; genus JAADJA01. The sequence goes on from JAJRTT010000229.1 coordinate 297, forward strand.
AGGTCGGCACTGGAAGTGGTGATGACCGTGCTCCATGCCGGGGGAAAATTCGACAAAGGTTCCTACAAAGTTTCCGGCGGGTTGCACGGGGTTGGGGTTTCTTGCGTGAATGCCCTTTCAAAACACCTGAAAGCAACGGTTTACCGCGAAGGGAAAATCTTTGAACAAGAATATGCCAAGGGAAAACCCCAATATGATGTAAAAATCACTGGTACATCTGAGAAAACGGGAACACTCGTCACTTTTGTCCCTGACGACTCAATATTTACCGTCCTTGAATATGATTACAATACCCTTTCCTCACGGATCAGGGAACTGGCTTTTTTGAACAAAGGGATCACATTAACAATTATTGACGAAAGGGCAAAAGACGAAGAAGGCAATTTTGTCACAGATACTTATCTTTCAGAAAAAGGGCTGGAAGATTTCATCAATTACCTGGACGAAACCCGCGAAACTTTAATGCCAGACCCCATCAGCATCGAAGGCGAAAAAAATGGCGTTCCCGTGGAAATCGCCATGCAGTACAACACTTCTTTTTCGGAAAACCTCCATTCCTACGTAAACAATATCAATACACACGAGGGAGGAACCCACCTTTCGGGGTTCAGGAGAGGGCTCACGCGTACCTTAAAATCATATGCCGAAAAATCGGGGATGCTGGCCAAACTTAAATTTGACATTAGTGGAGATGATTTCCGTGAAGGACTGACGGCCATTATTTCCGTGAAAGTAGCCGAGCCACAATTTGAAGGGCAAACCAAAACAAAACTGGGCAATTCCGAGGTTATGGGGGCTGTGGACCAAATGGTGAGCCAAAGCCTGAGCAACTATCTCGAAGAACATCCCAAAGAAGCAAAGACCATTGTGAACAAAGTGATACTTGCAGCAACCGCCCGTCATGCCGCACGAAAAGCAAGGGAATTGGTACAACGCAAGAACGTGCTTTCCAGTACGGGCCTTCCCGGCAAATTGGCCGATTGTTCCGAAAAGGACCCTGCACTTTGCGAAATTTACCTCGTGGAGGGCGACTCTGCAGGTGGTACGGCCAAGCAGGGCCGCGACCGGAAATTCCAGGCCATCCTCCCTTTAAGGGGAAAAATCCTGAACGTGGAAAAAGCCATGCAGCACAAAATTTTCGAGAACGAGGAAATCAGGAACATGTTTACCGCAATGGGCGTTACCATTGGTACAGAAGAAGACAGTAAAGCCCTCAACCTTTCAAGACTGCGTTACCATAAAATAATCATCATGACGGATGCCGATGTGGACGGGAGCCACATTACCACTTTGCTGCTTACTTTCTTTTTCCGCTATATGCACGATTTGATCGAAAATGGATATGTGTATATCGCAACGCCCCCTTTGTATTTGATCAAAAAAGGAAAAGAAGCAAGATATTGTTGGTCAGAGGAAGAAAGGGTTTCTACCGTAAATGAGTTTTCGCAAAACGGGTCTGAAAAAAGCGTGCACATCCAACGCTATAAAGGTTTGGGTGAAATGAACGCCGAACAACTTTGGTCAACGACCATGAACCCGGAAACAAGGATATTGCGACAGGCAACCATCGAAAACGGAACGGAAGCCGACCGGATATTCTCCATGCTTATGGGCGATGAAGTGCCTCCCCGCAGGGAATTCATCGAACAAAATGCGAAATACGCAAATATTGACGCATAATCGTAAATAGTTCAAGCTCAACTTACAGTAAAGGAAGCCTCGTTGAAAAACCGGGGCTTTTTTTTATGCGGTTTCTGGGCATTAACAACATTTAACACGGAGCCTTGTTTGTATAATTATAAATGCAGTACTTTTACACTTCTTTTTTTCAAAAATAAAAAAATCACAAATGAAATTCAGGATTTTCAAATTTATTGCGCTGCCACTTATCCTCATTGGCACAAGTGTAATCATATTGGCCTCAAGAAATAACAATGACAACCTACGCAGGGAATTGCTGGTGAAGGTGATTTCCTTCGCCATCGAAAACGGGCATTACCACCCCGGGAATATTGATGATGGTTTTTCAGAAAAGGTTTTTGACCTTTATATCGAACGCCTTGATTTTGGAAAACGTTTTCTGTTGAAGGAAGACATTGACAAGCTTTCAAAGTACAAAACAAAGATCGACGATGAATTCAACGCAGTGACTTTTGAGTTTCTGGATGCCTCCATTGAAACAATCAACCAAAGGACAAATGAGGTGCAAGCATACTATCAGGAAATACTTTCAAAACCTTTTGATTTCGACAAAGAAGAAGAGTTCGAACTGGATTCGGAGAAAAAGGATTATGCCAAAGATAAAGCGGAAATGAAGGAAAGATGGAGAAAATCCCTGAAATACGAAACCCTGAACCGTATAGACAATATGTTGGACGAACAGGAAAAAGCCGCAGAGAAGAGCGATACCGTTACGATTAAATCTTTTACCGAAATTGAAATCGAAGCCAGGGAAAAAATATTGAAGCGTTATGACGATTGGTTTCACAGGATATCAAAGTTGGAAGATGATGACCGATTGAATATTTATGTTAATTCAATTGTGAACGTTTTTGACCCACATTCGCAGTATTTTCCACCCAAAGACAAGGAAAACTTCGATATCCGATTCTCGGGGCAATTGGAAGGGATCGGCGCACAGCTTACACAAAAAAACGAATACATCGAAGTCCTGCGTATTATCCCCGGCAGCCCTTCGTGGAAACAAGGGGAACTGGAAGTGGGCGACAAAATCCTGAAAATTGCGCAAGGGGATGAAGAACCGCTGGATATTGTTGATATGCGACTTGATAAGGCTGTAAAGTTTATCCGGGGCAAAAAAGGGACAGAAGCCAGGCTCACCGTGAAAAAAGCCGATGGCACCATAAAAATAATTTCCATCATCAGGGATGTGGTGGTTCTTGAAGAAACCTATGCCAAATCGGCCATTATCGAAGAAAACGGAAAGAACTACGGTTATATCAAACTCCCCTCCTTTTATGTTGATTTCAGCAAAATTAATGGCAAAAACTGTTTTGACGATGTAAATGTCGAAATCGAAAAGCTAAAGAAGGAAAATGTGGAAAGTATCATTTTTGACCTGCGCGACAATGGTGGCGGCTCTTTGGAAGATGTCGTGAAAATCGTTGGGCTTTTTATCGAAGATGGCCCGGTAGTACAATCGAAAGGGAAAAACGGAGCCAAGCGCATCCTTGAAGATGAAGACAAAAGCATCCAATTCGACAAACCGGTAGTGGTAATGGTGAATGCGCTCAGCGCCTCGGCTTCGGAGATATTTGCAGCGGCCATGCAGGATTACCAACGGGCCATTATCCTTGGGGGCACGTCCACATTTGGAAAAGGGACTGTTCAGAATTTCACGGAACTCGACAGGATGGTTCCCCGAAAGCCCGAAGACATGAAAAACCTTGGCTCATTGAAAATGACCATTCAAAAGTTTTATCGAATTAACGGCGGAGCTACCCAACTCAAAGGGGTTACGCCCGACATCGTATTGCCCGATTATTACAACTTCATGGACATTGGTGAAAAGGATATGGAAAACCCTATGCCCTGGGATGAAATCGGTGCCTTGAACTATACAAAATGGACACCTTCCTATGACATGGAGTACATTGACAATCTAAGTAGGGAAAGAATTTCAAATGATACCCTCATGCAATTGGTGGACGAAAATGGGAAGCGCCTTAAAAAAATCAGGGAAAATACGGAATACACACTAAACTATGCTGAATACAAGGATTTGATGGAATCAAGGGAAGAAGAAGGAAAAAGATTCGAACGCATTGGGAAAGACACCCTTGACCTCGTTATCGAAATGGCAGAAGAAGATTTGGCCCTGATGGAATCAGACACATCTAAACAGGCCCGTACCGATGCCTGGATCATGAACCTAAAGAAAGACATTTACCTTTCAGAAGCAGTGCACATCCTTGATGATATCGAGGAGTACCAAGGGAAACATACCGTTAAGGAGGATTAAGTCCAATCCTTAATTTGTGCAGGGATACTGATACTTTAGGCAATCCATAAATAACAATATTTGCAATAAGCAATTCGGGCAAAGGAAATTGTCACAAATCAATCATATAATAGGTTTTCCCCGTTGGCAATTTATTTTCTGATAAACCCAAAAGTCCCGAATAAACTAATCGAGTCGCTGCCGAAAGAGTTTATTTCGTTGGTTTTCGCCCCATCCTTTGTAGATAAAATAAACAAAACCATTATATACATCGATTTTTTTCACGTAAGGAAACGGAATTATTATGATCGTTGAGACTTCGCCCGTCCGAAGGTTTATTTCCTTCACCTCCTTATTTCCATTGCTTTTCATAAATAAAGTATAGGCCCTTTTGTGCAATTTATCAACAAAGACCTCTTTCAACCATTTCCCCTCCCTTTTAAAAGTGCCCACAGGGATCAGGCCTTTGTTTGTATTGTTGTCCCCATTGTATGAAATTGGGATTTTGACAACCATCGAATCCTGAAAATCATAAAATTCAATCTGGGATTTGGGATGGTTGAAAATGATTACAGAATCACCTATTCCAAAGATGGGGATATATGCGGGCGACAAATAAGCCAATTTGCGGAATTGGGCCTCTTCAAAGTCCTTTCGAAGGCGGTCAATTACTGCAGGATCGTTTCCGTTTGCCATCAAATCCCCCATATCAGTCAAAGGGTCCCCAAACAATGCCAGGTTCTCCGGGTTCTGGTAAAAGAAATCCACCTTGTCTTCATCAAAAACAGTGCACAGTAAATGCTTCTGGTTATCATCGGTATTGATGTAATAAAAAACCTGGCCCAGTTCCATGAAGGCCTTTTCGGAAAAATAGAGCTTGTTCCTAATACCAAACTTGCAATCATCCATCAAAGCATGGAACTTCCCAATCCCAACACCTTCATAAAGCAACACTTTATCATCCTGAAAATAAACCTGAAAAGCCTTGTTTTTTGAAATGACATGCACCGAGCCCAAACAATCCCTGAATAGTTGAAGGGGCTTTGCAGGAAGGATTTTCAACTTAATCGTTTCCGTTCCCGAAAAATCAGTGAACAATAGTTCCGAGTGCAAGAGGTTGTACCGGAATATCAGCATCAGGATACCGTTGTCCATTATTACATAATCCAAAACAGCATATTCGTCATCCATAAAAACAGTGTCGATTTTTTCGGAGGTGATCACAACGCCAGGCAAAATGGAAGTCTTTGGTTCCAGATTAATTTCCATATCAATTAGTGGAATTGATTTGATGGAAATATTTTTCGTTTCGTAAGCTATATGTGAAATTTCAAGGACAGCGGGCAATTTTTGGGTGTAGATCGAAAATCTCCCAAGTCCATCGGTAATTGCCCCGGCCTTGCTTTCCGGGAAATGGATATTTACATTTTCGAGGGGTTCCCCCGTTTTATTGTCATAAACAGCACCCTTGACAAGGAACTCGGTTTTTTGTCCAAATGCCGGTAATCGGATGGCAATTAAGAATAAAACGAAAAAGAAATTCTTCATCTGGCATTCATTGTTTTTCCTTCTCCAAAAATAAACCTTTTGGCATTGTTAATATAGTATACTTAATTGGTTGTTCCACTTCAGCATCAGCATCATTACAGCCTGTTTCAGCATTTCCAACTTTTTGGTATGGCACTTGCTTTTTCTCCCCATCCCTGCAAGGAAATGCCTGAACAAGCTATTGTGCTCCTCTACCGTAAAGGTCTCGGCTTTTGATTGGACATGTTTGCTTTTTGGCACGAACCCCTCATAGGCTTTCCAATGGCTGTCATAACTTGTCCGATTTCCATATCATTGATTTTGTCCCATAACAACCCACCTGTTTTCAGCCCTCTGTTGCCAAGTACGCAATTGACGAACCTTTTGCCATGTCTATCAACAGCAATCCAGGTCCAGAAACAGTTTTTTTTGAACCGGTATAAGTATGCATTTCATCCATTTCCACCACTTTAATCTTTTGGTCACTCCTGATTCTTTCAATTTCACCTCCAAATGATTTGATCCAATTATACACGGATACGTGGCTTACTTCTAAAAACCGCCCTATAGAGCGAAACCCCATCCCTTCCAAATACAGCTCCAATGCCTGCCTTTTCATTAAGCATGGCTTTGAATTTGACTTTCTCTCTACCGTATAATTATAACCGCAATCCTTGCAAGTATAGCGTTGACGACCCTTGACAATCCCTCTTTTTACCTTATTCGATGATTTACACCTTACACAATCCATGTGTTTTTTTCGGCAAATGTACGAAATGTATGTTAAACTAACAATGCCAAAAATATTTATCTTGGATTCTTTTTGTATCGATATTTCCTATCTACTATCTGTATCGTAGTGGTTTAATTAGTACTACATTTGGTAATAATAAATCGTTAATGTCTGTATTTTGGGGAATAATTTTAGTAATTGCAGTATTGACCCTAATCAAAATTGATAAAAAAAAACGTAGTGCATATTGAGTGGTAGTGTACGGGGCAGTGTACGATTTAGCACTTTTTAAATTTCAAAACTTAAAAAGTGCATATTGTTAATCTTGGTCCCGTCCCAGTTTGCAACGAGTACGCACCTAAAACCAGACATTTGAAATGCGCAAACAAAAATGTTGTAATTTTGAACCCCAGCTGTTCGGGATTTGTTTTCAACCCGAACTAAATATATTTAGGATTTGTAATCCGGTTTTACCTCACTATCTTATTGAAATTTTCCCGATATTTGCAAAAGCCCAACTTCATATAACTGGATTTTTCGAGCAACACCACAACAATGCCCCACCTCCCCAACGTACGCTGGGATTACGCCAACCAACTGCAATACGCTGTCTGCGGGGGCTACGAGGTTTACACAAAAACAAACAACGGGATCGTAGAATCCAAAAGGGAAACCCTGTATGTTTCTGACGGCACTAAAAGGATAACCATACTTGACACCGAAAAAGCAACCACGGGCAGCACAGGCAGAACCACCACCATACTGCCCGGCAACGGCCCGGGAACCGGTTTGGGCAAAACCACCATCCGCTACCAATACGATAACCACCTTGGTAGTGCAAGTTTAGAACTGGATGAAAAAGCAGAAATTATTTCTTATGAGGAGTACCATCTTTCGGTTGACGAAGCCTTTGGCGAAGTCATGCCATTTGGCACACAAGTTACCGCAGCGGCAGAACTGAAACCGAGGTTTCATTAAAACGATACAAATACGTTGGAAAGGAAAAAGATGATGAGACAGGGATTACTATTCCATACTGGAGTGGAAGTATAATTCAACAGCAACTATTCTTTTAACAAAATAATCCAATCCGGGGATTGATTGGTTTACCCTTTAATCGGTCCCGGACATTAAACTTGCAATTACTTTGGTTTTTGGGAATTGTTCTAAAACAATCTTAATAAACACCGTAATGGGTATCGACATTATCAATCCGGGGATGCCCCAGATATATCCCCAAAGCATGAGCATCACTAAAATAGTTATGACATTTACAGAAAATGTTTTTCCCATAAATATTGGTTCCAAAACACCACCCATCAATACCTGGACAGCTGTTATTGTCAGGATAAAGAAGAGCAGCGTGCCCGGTGCCTCAACCTCAACAAAGGCAAATACTGACAAAAACACTACTGAAACAACTGAACCGACCATCTGTACAAAATTGATTATAAATGCAAACAGTCCCCAGAAAATGGGAAAGCTTATATCGAAAAACAAACAGGCAAGGCTAAAGCCCACACCGGTAAACAAGCTTATGATAAATTTCACTTTAACAAACCTGATTATGTCTTTTTCAATCCTCATAAATGTTTTAACGGATGAGTATTTCAATTTAAACAGCGTACTATTCAGTAGTTTCTGGAAGTTGATTGATTCTGAAAGCAAAAGGACAACAAAAAAGGCCGTCATCAATGTCATGGAAAGAGTATTGCCAATAAAATCAAGGGTTGAGCCAAAATTTTCCAGGGTGTTTTTGTTTTGAAAGTAATAGGTCAGTACATTTTTCCCTTCTAAACGTTCGATCCCGAAAAACCCCTCTATAAAAACGATTATGCTTACAAGTTTTGTTTCTGCTTTTTCAAAAAAGAAACTATCTGCCGACATTATTTCATTGATTGAAACCTGAATTAACTCGCCCCCTATTTTTAATATACCAACAATTATCAAAACGACCATTGAAATACTTATGGGCCTGGGTACTTTCTTCTTGTTGAGCCATCTCATTAATGGGAGAAACAAAAGTGCTATAAACATTGATAAAATAAGTGGGATAAAAATAAAAGAAAGTATTTTTAACAAATAAAAAACCACTGGTATTGCAACTATCAATAAAAGTGTATTTGTTGTTCTTGTTTCGTTCATGGGCCAGATAAGTAGTGTTTGTATTTGTTTGCTTCTTTTTGACAAGGTTGCAAAGTTAAATTAATAATGCTGATTTTTGCAGGAAAAGAGTAGTGGTGTTTTTTTATGGGTCAACTATTTGCAAATTAAGTTGCGGGGCGTTTGTGTTCAGTGTTTTCGATATATTCCTTTCTCATTGTAGTCTCCTGTTTACGCTGAGCAGTGTCCAAATCTCCTGATTGCAATTATTCAAGCAAATAAATTTCCGTTAAACAATTCATTTTGTCACAATAATTCCTACTCCCGCACTACCTTCACCCGATACCCAATCCCCTTTTCATCTGTAAGGTGGATTAAATAAATCCCGGGTTGTTCATTATTTAGATCAAATGTATATGAGCCGTTTGGATTTGAGGTTTTGCCCTGGTCAATAA
>JAJRTT010000230.1 GCA_024278155.1 Bacteroidota bacterium
AGTCTTGGCTCTCCAGTCTTGGCTCTCAAAGTCTTGTTTCTCCCAATCTCAAAAAAAATCAAAAAAAACTTGCATTATGAACATATGCTCATTAGCTTTGCAGCCGAAATATAAATATTGTTATTTATGCCGCGTCCAAAAAGTGAACGAACAGTACATACGCCTCCAATTTTCACGGAGTTTAAACCATTGGGTATTGCCGCAAGGTTATTGAACAAGACCTCATTTTCATTAGATGAGTATGAAGCATTTCGTTTGGCCGACCATGTTGGGCTGTCTCATGCTGAGGCTGCTGATGAGATGGGGATTTCGCGTCCCACTTTCTCCCGCTTGATCGAGCAGGCACGCAAGAAAATTGCACAGCTCATTGTCAATGGTCATTTATTGTCGATAGAAGGGGGAAATATTCATTTTCGGAAAAACATTATTAAGTGCATGGGTTGTGGACATATGTTTGATATGGGAATTCAATCTACGTTTACGGAATGTCCGGAATGTCGTTCAACCAATTTGTTGAACCTTGCTGGAGGATTTGGACATGGTAAATGCTGTACAGATAACAAATTGAGTAATAACTAAAAACGAAAGGAGGACAATTATGCCACGAGGTGACAGAACAGGGCCACTGGGAGTTGGTCCGATGACAGGAAGGCGCTTAGGTTTTTGTGTGGGAAACGACAGGCCTGGATTTGATACTGAATCCAGAAATTTTGGCCATGGAAATGGATGGAGGCGACGGATGGGATTTGGCCAGAGATATGCCCATGGTCGTTTTTCGGAGGATGAAGTGCATGGCGTTTCGCAAAAAACATTACTTGAAAATGATGCACGGATCCTTAAGGAACAATTAGCGTCAATTGAGGAGCAGCTCTCTGAAATTAACAAGGGAACTGATTAAATTTATTGAAAACTCTCGGGGTGATTTTAAATCACCCCGAGATTATTAGAATACTAAAATTTTAAAAAATGAACAATACAGGAAAAGGATTAAACATAGGCCAAGGCAAAGGCCTGGGCCGTGGCGGTGGAAGAGGACGCAACAAAGGTGGTGGGTTTGGTACAGGTGGATTTTGTGTTTGTGCCAAATGTGGTGAAAAAAACCCCCACCGGCAGGGAGTAAAATGTACAACCCAAAAATGTCCAACTTGTGGGCATACAATGATCAGGGAAGAGTTGCTAAAAAAGTAATCCGGAAAAGACCTTCCAGCGTGCATAGCACCTGAAAGCATCGAACTGCCATGAACAGGAAAACATTTGGGTTTTTATAACAGATAATAATAATCGCTGAATGGCTTCAAGTCGTTTGGTGAATCAAAACGAAAGGGATTATGAAGAAATTATTTGCAATACCAACAATCAACAAGAAGTTGTGCGCCCATTTCGGGCATTGTGAGAAATTCGCCATTGTTGAAACAGAAGACAATAAAATATTAGGGGTTGAATTCCTGAACCCGCCAGTTCATGAACCAGGCACATATCCACGATTTTTATCTGGCAAAGGAGTGAGCACGATTATTTCAGGTGGTATGGGGATGAAGGCCCAGGAGCTTTTTGCCATGAACAACATTGAAGTATTTATGGGTATTGATTCCGATGAGCCAAAAATACTGGTCGAAAAATACCTTGCTGAGCAATTGGAAAGTGGTGAAAACCTTTGTGACCACTAATCGTCCGGCCACTGCCTGTGCGAATGCCCAAGCGCAGTGGTCGGACGAATGAAATAAAAGAGGAAGATGAAGATAGCAATAGCCAGCGGAAAAGGGGGGACCGGGAAAACAACCTTATCAACCAATTTGGCAAGTTACCTCGCCGAAAAGCAGGATGTTGTTTTGATTGATTTGGATGTGGAAGAGCCCAATTCGGGTTTGTTTATTCACAATGACGGCGTGGTTCAAAGTCACCCCGTCACTATTGAGGACAAATTCAAAATGGTGCCGGAATGGATTGAGGACAAATGCACATTTTGTGGCATTTGCCAGAAAGTCTGCAATTTCCATGCGGTTATCCAATTGGGGAAAATGATCATGGTTTTTCCTGAACTGTGTCATGGATGCTATGCCTGTTCCGAATTATGCCCAACCGATGCCTTGCCCATGATTCCAAAGAAAATGGGCGAATTGAAACACATCAAAACAGGTCAGTTGAATTTTGTTGAGAGCAGGTTGCTGATAGGGGAGGAGCAAGCCGTTCCCCTGATTTCCCAAACACATAAATACATTGATGAGCATTTTGATGCCGAAACAATTAAAATATTTGATTCCCCGCCCGGAACGTCTTGCCCTGTGATTGAAGCCACTAAAGATGCTGATTTTGTTATCCTGATTACCGAACCCACCCCTTTTGGTTTTCATGATCTGAAACTTGCCGTTGAAACGATGAAAGAGTTGAAAAAGAAATTTGGTGTTGTGGTAAACCGCTATGGTATTGGCAACGACGATGTAGTTGATTATTGCGAAAAGGAGAATGTCCCGTTGCTTGCAAAAGTTCCCAACGACCGACGAATCACGGAATTGTATTCCAAAGGGAAACTGGTTTACAAGGAAGTTCCTGAAATGGGGAAAGAACTTGATAAGATAATTGCTTATTTATCCACCTTAAAAGATGGAGGTTTGGCATGAAAGAGATTGTCGTCATATCAGGAAAAGGGGGAACGGGGAAAACGTCCATAACAGCCTCCTTTGCAGTCCTTGGAGGGAAGAATGTGATCGTGGCCGATTGCGATGTGGATGCTGCCGACATGCACTTATTGCTGGAACCCGATTTTCAGGATTCGGAAGATTTTTACAGTGGTGAGTTGGCCTATATCAAACAAGGGCAGTGTGTAAAATGTGGCAAATGTGCCGATGTCTGCCGTTTTGATGCCATCCCGATAATCAACAATCAATACATCGTTGATCCATTAAGTTGTGAAGGCTGCGGATATTGCGCAAGGGTTTGCCCTACTGATGCCATCATAAATAAAGACCTGAATGTTGGCAAATGGTATATCTCAAATATCAAAACGGGAAGTATCATGGTCCATGCCCGGCTAGGAATTGGTGCGGACAATTCAGGGAAACTGGTTGCAAAAGTCAAGAGCGAAGCCAAAGATATTGCTGAAGATGAATTTAAGGATTATGTAATTGTTGATGGTTCGCCCGGTGTGGGTTGTCCTGTGGTTTCATCCTTGTCGGGTGCCAGTTTTGTGGTGTTGGTCACCGAGCCTTCTGTTTCGGGATTGCACGATTTGAAAAGGGTTTATGAGTTGGTCCATAAATTCAATATCAAAGCAGGTTGCATCATAAACAAAGCTGATATCAACCCAGAAGTTTGCAAGAATATCGAAGGTTTTCTTCAGAAGGAGAATATCGTACACATTGCCAATTTGCCCTATGATGAGGATTTTACAAAGGCCATGACCAATGGTCAAACCATCGTTGAATATTCAAATGGACATTTAAAGGAATTGATTGCCAAGAGCTGGAAAAAAATATTGGAAAACGTTAAATAAAACAGCAAATAGTTAAACTTTTCAAATAAACCAATAAAAGACAAAAAACGTGACAAATATATTGGAAGTGAACGGATATGAATAAGGCCCCATAGGGGCGAAATATTGGTAACCCTGTCCATCGGGGCGGGGTAAATAAAAAACATATAGTCAGATAATCAAATGAGCAAAAAATATTGAGCATTATGAGAATAGTATTTACAACAAAAGGGACATCATGGGAATCAGCCATGGACCCTCGATTCGGGAGGACAGAATACTTCCTGATTTATGATGAAGGAAAAGACAAACTGCTTCATTATGACAACCGTGATTCGGCAAACGATGCCCACGGGGCCGGGCCCAAGACCGCCCAGAAATTATTTGAATTCAGTCCGGATATCCTTATTACAGGAAACGGCCCGGGAGGCAATGCAACGACCGTACTTGAAAAAACAGGTGTCATAATATTGGTCGGAGCAGGTGATATGACAGCTAAAGAAGCGTACAACGCATATAAAAACGGAGAACTATAACCGGTAGTAAGGAATCAAATAAAAATCAAAAAATGCTAACAGTTAAACAATCACAAGAGATGTGCACTAAACAATGACAGCAAAAAATGCAGCATAGGTATTATTAAAGGAAATTTGTCGTACACCCATCATAAAGATATGTTTGAAAGAAGAATTTAATTTGAATATAAGTTGCCATATTAAATCAACATTGATTACTTTTAATGCCGCAAAAGTTCCTCAAAATACCATGATTATGAAAATACAATTGCCTTTCATCTTCCTCTTGTCCCTATTTATTTTAAACAGTTGTAACAACCCGCCTCAGAAAGCCGAACCCGTAAAGCCTAACACGGTAAATAAATTGACCGAAGAAGAAATTGCCAATGGTTGGGTATTGTTGTTTGATGGAAAAACAACCAATGGCTGGCGGAATTTCAAGGAAGAAAAAGTAAATGATGGTTGGCAGGCAAAAGATGGTAACCTGATGGCACTTGGCAAAGGAGGTGATTTGGGTGGAGATATTATCAGTATTGATGAATTTGAGGATTTTGAGCTCAGCCTTGAATGGGCAATATCCCCGGGAGGGAACAGCGGTATCTTCTTTCATGTCCTCGAAGGCAATTACCCAACGGTTTATGCTTCTGGCCCGGAATACCAGGTAATTGATGATGTTGGTTATAAGGGAAACTTGGAAAAATGGCAACAGGCCGGGGCAAACTACGCCATGCACAATGCCTCAAACAAAGTGCTGAAACCCGTAGGGGAGTTTAACTCAAGCAGAATAAAGGTCGTGGATGCACATGTCGAACATTGGCTTAACGGGAAGAAAATCCTTGAATATGAGCTGTGGTCGGATGATTGGAAAACCCGGGTTCAAAAAGGCAAGTGGAAGGACATGCCTGGATATGGATTGGCGAAAAGTGGACATATTGCCTTGCAGGATCACGGCAGTATTGTGAAATACAGGAATATCAAAATCCGTGACCTGACAGATAAGGGATTTCCTTTATTTAATGGTGAAAATCTTGATGGATGGACTGTTCATGGCACGGAAAAATGGTATGTCGAAAAAGGCGAACTTATTTGTGAAAGCGGCCCGGATGAAAAATATGGCTATCTCACAACCGATAAAAACCATAAGGATTTCATCCTCCACCTTGAATTCAAACAGGAGGCAAATGGAAACAGTGGTGTGTTTTTTCGGTCATCGGTCGAAGGGACAAAGATAAGTGGCTGGCAGGTGGAGGTGGCGCCCAAAGGCAATGATACGGGCGGGATCTATGAATCCTATGGAAGGGGTTGGCTGCATCAAATCCCGGATGAAAAAGAAAGTATTCTAAAACCAGGAGAATGGAATCAAATGATTATTAAGGTAAAAGGTGATTGGGTAATGACCTGGCTGAACAATGAATTGATGACCGATTTACAAGATCGGAAAATTGGAGAAGCAACGGGAGCAATAGCCCTGCAAATCCATGATGGGGGAGGAATAAAGGTCAGATGGAGGAATTTGTTTATTAGGGAATTATAATAATAGGCCGCTAATGCGCTAATTGCTATTAGCGCATTAGCGGTGAAATAATAAATACTTAACAAGCTAATTGGGGAAATTGAACATATGAAAAACAACCTGCAATATTCAAAATGGCAACTTATATGGCTGGTAGTCTTAAGAGTGGCAATTGGCTGGCATTTCCTATATGAAGGGATGGTCAAATTAGTAAACCCCAACTGGTCATCGGTGGGTTATCTGCTTGATTCATCGGGTTTCTTCAAGGAGATGTATTATTCCATGGCATCAAACCCTGAATTGTTAAGATTGGCAGATTTCCTGAACATATGGGGATTGATTGCCATTGGCTTGGGTTTGATATTGGGACTGTTCACACGCATTGCAAGCTGGTCGGGAATCGTACTACTTGGTTTTTATTATTTGTCGCATCCCTCCTTCATTGGCGTTAGCTATTCAATGCCCATGGAGGGCAGCTATTTAATCGTGAACAAGGTCATGATCGAGATGGTGGCAGTGATTGTTCTGCTTTTGTTTCCAACAGGGAGGCAAATTGGTTTGGACAGGTTTATTTTTAAACAAAAAAATAATTGATTTTAAAATGGCTGAAACAAATAAAACAGATATTCCCAATTCAAATGATAATAGCGGTATTAGCCGTCGTGATATCATAAAAGGCCTTGCCACTGTGCCAGTAGTGGGTGCGTTCTTTTATGGATGGTACAAAAAAAGAAAGCTTGAAAACCTATTGCGGGATTCCATTCGGGAAGAAATAACCCTGGATAACGACAATCCGGTTTTTCACCGAAAAGTATCGACCAAAAAGCAAATCCGATTGGGGATTATTGGCACCGGTGGTCGCGGAAGGGCATTGTTAAAAGCTTGTGGCTTTCTGCGCCCTGAGATAATTGATGCGTATGTGGAAGCGGCAAAAGAGAACGAAACAGATAAACGTTATGCCGAGTTCCTTGAGCAGGAAGACCTGAACATTGTTATCAATGGGGTTTGTGATGTATTTGATGTACATGCAGAATTCGGGATGAAGGCTTGTGCCAATACCGATAGGTTGCCTTCGGATCAGCAAATGTCTCCATTTCCAAAACGTTACAAGAATTATAAAGAATTGATTGCTGCCGATGATATTGATGCGGTTATTATTGCCACTCCCGATCATTGGCATGGCACCATGACTATTGCAGCGGCCCGTGCCGGAAAACATGTCTATTGCGAAAAACCCATGACCTGGGCCGTTGATGAAACCTATGAAGTGGTTAAGGCTGTAAAGGAGAACAATGTCGTATTTCAACTTGGCCATCAAAACAGGCAAACCGAAAGCTATTTTAAGGCAAAGGAAGCCATCGAAAAAAATGTGCTGTGAAAGGTCAACCTGATTGAAGTTACCACAAACAGGAACAGTCCACAAGGTGCCTGGGTTTACAATATCAACGAAAAAGGAAATCCTCAGACCATTGACTGGGATCAGTTTATCGGGCTGGCGCCGATGCATGAATTTAGCCCTGAACGCTTTTTCAGGTGGCGGTGTTGGTGGGATTACAGCACAGGTTTGTCCGGCGATTTGTTCACGCATGAGTATGATGCGATGAACCAGGTTTTGGGGCTTGGAATCCCAAATTCGGCAATGGCATCGGGTGGAATCTATTATTATAAAGATGGCCGTACCGTTCCCGATGTGCTCCAAATGACCTTTGAATATCCTGATAAGGGTTTGTCTTTATTGTACAGTGCTTCGTTGGCAAGCAACAAAAGGCGGGGCCGTGTTATCATGGGCCACGATGGGTACATGGAATTGGGCAGCGATATGAAAATCTATGCCGATAGGGGTTCTTCGAAATACAAGGAAAAGATCGAGGCCGGGATAATCGATCCCACAAGGCCGATTTTTTCGTTTACGCCCGGGTTGAAACAGGTAGATGCCATCACATCGGCAACGGAGCAATATTTTGCCGGAAGGGGGTTGCTCTATACCTATCGGGGCGGGAAACGGGTAGATACTTCCCACTTGCACATAAAGGATTGGTTGGATGCCATCCGAAGTGGATCAGAGCCGGCATGTAATATCGACCGGGGTTTTGAAGAAGCAATGACAGCCCATATGGGAACAGTTTCCTATCACGAAAAGAGGAAGGTATTTTGGGATGTTGACAAGCAAAAAATTGTTTAATTTTAGTGGCTTGGTCACACTGAGCCTGTCAAAGTGTTGTATGGTCACACTGAGCCTGTCAAAGTGTTGTATGGTCACAACTGAGCCTGGCAAAGTGTTGTATAGTCACACTGAGCCTGTCGAAGTGTGATTTTAAATTGATATTATGATAAACCGCAGGACATTTGTAAAAACACTATCGGCCGGAGTTGCGGCAAGCCTGATTGTGCCAAAAGAGTTACTTG
>JAJRTT010000231.1 GCA_024278155.1 Bacteroidota bacterium
ATACAATAACGTGGTTTGGGCCGAAAAAGTTAAAAGGCATGTATATTCTTTGGGAGAAGGCAATACGGAAGCTTTTGATCCGGGGAAACAGTAGGCAGTTGGCAATAAAACAGTGGGCAGTTGGCAATAAAGCAGTGGGCAGTTGCAATAAAACAATTGGCAAAGGAGTAGTCTGCAATTAGCTTAACTGAAATTTCAAAAACGATAAATACAAATAACAAACAAATGAAAACAATAATTTCCCCGGTTGACAGGGGCCTGTTAGAGAAAGAATTAACGAAAGATATCTTTATCCGCGAAACAAACAACGGAAACAATAAAATATATGTTTTCACTGACAAACAAGCACCCAATCTGATGCGGGAAGTGGGCAGGCTCCGCGAATACACGTTCAGGGAAGCCGGTGGCGGAACCGGAAAAGAGATGGATATTGACGTATATGACACTGCCGAAGTCCCCTTTAAGCAATTGATTGTTTGGAACCCACGGGAAAAAGAAATCGTAGGGGGCTACCGTTATATCTATGGAAAAGACGTGCCGGTTGATAAAAACGGCCAACCAAAAAGCCCAACTTCCAAGGTATTTCATTTTTCCGAAAAATTCTTAAAAAAATATTGGCCTTACACCTTTGAACTGGGGCGCTCTTTTGTACAGCCCCTCTTTCAGCCCACGATCAATTTGAGGAAAGGGATGTATTCGCTGGATAATTTATGGGATGGGCTCGGGGCGATCTCCGTAATGAACCCGGAAACGAAATACAATTTTGGGAAAATCACCATGTACCCTGATTTTGATACTTTTGCCCGTGATATGATATTGTACTTTATGAACAAATACTTCCCTGATACTGAAAATCTGTTAAAACCTTACGAACCACTCAAACTGACGACCCGGCAAAAAGTACTTGACAGCATTTTTACCGGGGCCAATTATGACGAGGATTATCGGATATTGGCCCAGAAAGTACGCCGCTTAAAGGAAAACATCCCTCCCCTTGTTAATGCGTACATGAACCTTTCCGGATCGATGAAAACCTTTGGCACTGCCGTTAACCCAGCCTTTGGCAATGTGGAAGAAACAGCCATCATCATTACCATTGCCGATATTTACGATTACAAAAAGGACAGGCATATGGGTTCATTTGAACAAGGGAATTAAAAAGGCGCATAGAGATACGGACCTAATAACCTAAGCTGGTCAAACCAGAAATGTCAAATATCGAAACCAAGACGCTGAACCATGCAAATAAAGACTGCCAAATTTATAATGAGCAATACCGATTACCGGAAATGCCCTCAAACTGAATTACCCGAACACGCTTTTATCGGCCGTTCAAATGTGGGTAAATCTTCTTTGATAAACATGCTCGTTGCAAGGAAAAACCTGGCCAAGACCTCAGGCACTCCCGGAAAAACCCAATTGATCAACCACTTCCTCATCAACGATAATTGGCATATCGTTGACCTGCCGGGCTATGGTTATGCAAAAACTTCAAAGAAAAACAGGAAGAGCTGGGAAGGGATGATAAGCAACTATTTGTTGCACCGCGAAAATCTGGTCGCCACTTTTATCCTTATCGACTCACGGCTTGAACCGCAGAAAATAGACTTGGAATTTATCTCATGGTTGGGCGAAAAGGAACTTCCCTTCTTCCTTGTTTTCACAAAAACCGATAAACTCACAAAAAACCGTTTGTCGGCAAACATAAAAGCCTACAGGGAATTTCTCATGACACAATGGGAAGAATTGCCCGTTTCCATACTGACCTCGGCAAAAACAAAAGCGGGCAAAGATGAAGTTTTGGGGATTATCGAAAGCTTGAACGAGGAAATCAACGCTTAACCCCTGACTTTTCGACTTGGAACTCCCAAACCAGCAACACATTTTCAAAACCAACCAAAAGCTAAAAACCAATCACTTTATCATCCCTATTTATTATCCCTGAAAAAATCCTTTAACTTCACCGGGGCAGGCACCTTCTTTTGTTTCACGAGGGTATCCCTGGCCACATCCCCGTTTCTGTTCAACCTTTCCACAACGAGTTTTTCTTCATCGATGGACAAAACCCTGAATTGATGGTTATTGAGTTCGTTGAACATAAGGAACAGGACCATCTCCCCATTACGGCTTATTTCCATGGGCGAGACAAGGCTTCTGAAAATTGAATGAAGCGTGGCAGATTCTTCTTTGATTTCCCAAACCTGCCTTACATAAATTTCCTTGTCCCATAGCTTTTCGGGCATCGACCTTAAATAACCTTCATCAACCGATTTTTGTTCCCAAACCCCAAAAAGTTGTTCTTTGTTGAATTTTTGCTGAAAAGGGACTTTTTTAAGGGAAGCGGAATAAACCCTGTCGAACTCATCCTCACAAACAATCCCCGACGAATCCATGGAAACGACATGGAGAAATGGCGCAAGGCCAGAGAAATAGATGAACAGCTCATCATCAAAATCCACAACGGCCCATTTACTGAAATTTGGAAAGAAAAGCCCCACATTATCCGTTACCATAAACCGGTTTCCTTCATCAAATTCCATTTCAAACGCCCCCTCAAAAAAGGAAAAGTCAAATTCAAATGTATTTTCCCTCATAAATGCCCCGAGCTCATCTTTTTTCCTGCCCAATTTATGCATTTTCAATTTCACAAATGCTATCACCGTCCCTGGGTCTTCCCTGGTGATAATTTCCAAACGATTCTCATCCACAATATTCAACTTATAGGTTTTCTGGTTCGCACTGTCTTTGTTAAAAACCAATGAACTATCGGCAAGATCGAAGAAACCCTCATTCTCAAACAGGTTTTTCCCGGCAAGGTAATCGTCATAGTTTACCAATTGAAAATTTTCCCCATCTACCCGAAGGAGCATTTTAGTATAAGCCAGCAAAGTATCGGGTGAGGAATTTGCGTAAACCGCTTTCCATAAGCCATCAGGAGATGATGCAAAACCAGGGAACACACTAAGGCCCAACAAAAACACCCATATCCTTTTCATTAAAAACTTTTTCATTTGAAAATTAATTTAAAAGTGTAAAATTACAATTCATTCTTTTACACATTGCAAAAAAACGATTTTTCCCATTATGCGGGTTAATCGCATAAATCATGTAATTTTACACGGTTAAAAATAGATTGTGCCAAATCAATTGTATTTGGATCAATATAAAATCGTTTTTAACCATTACAAGTAATCTATTAAATGTTTCAATGGATAAATGCTTCAATGCCATAGGAACAATTCTTGGGTTTATTTTTAAAATCAAGTAGTTTTTGCAAAACAACATATTTCTTTATAGCACTATTATTATCGCATTTAAGCATTGAATCCTTATTGCATTATTATTAAAAACAATACAATTGCAGGGCACGGTAATCAAATCAACAGGAAGCTGGTTCACGGTTTTATCCGGTGACGGGGAAATAACCCAGTGCAAGTTGCGCGGGAAATTCCGCATAAAAGGGATTAAAGCCACCAACCCGGTGGCCGTGGGCGATGAAGTGGTTTTCAAGAATTCCATTGATGGCTCAAGTGGCTGGATAACCGGGATTTTACCCAGGCATAACTATATTGTACGTAAATCCACCAAGCTTTCAAAGGTTTCACACATCATTGCCGCTAATGTTGACCAGGCTGTAATCATTGCTACGCTAGCATATCCACGAACTTCAACAGGATTTATCGACCGTTTCCTGATTACGACAGAAGCCTATCATATCCCTGCTATTTTGGTTTTTAACAAAACAGACATCTACAATGAAAAGCAATTGCAAGATTTGGAAAAGCTGATGGGCTTATATGAAAGTATCGGTTATAAATGCCTGAAAACATCAGCGATAAGAGGTGATAACTTGGGGCAACTCAAGGAAGTCCTTAAAGATAAACGAAGTCTGTTTTCGGGCCATTCGGGAGTTGGGAAATCCGCTTTGGCAAATGCGGTGCAACCGGGATTAGAGCTTAAGACCGGGAAACTTTCGGAAGCCCATAAAAAAGGGCTTCATACCACGACCTTTGCGGAAATGCACCCGTTATCATTTGGCGGGTTTTTAATTGACACGCCCGGGATCAAGGAATTCGGGCTTACTGATTTCAACCGGAAAGAGATTGCGGAACGTTTCCCCGAAATGCGGAAGCATATGCACGATTGCAAATTCAGCGACTGCACGCATACACATGAGCCTGGTTGTGCCGTACTTGAAGCTATTAAATAAGGGAAAATAAATTTGAAAAGATATGAAAATTATTTAAGTGTATTAAACGATGGATATTGGGAAAAAACGGAGAATGATTATCGGGAAAGATAATAAACCATGGGTTTCAAGTTTATTATTACCAGTTGGTGACAACACCAACTGGAGGGAAGGTAGTTCAAGTTACCAGTTGGCGGCAACACTAACTGGAGGGAAAGCGGTTGAAATTACCACTTAGCGGCAACACCAACTGGAGGGAAAGCGGTTGAAATTACTACTTGGCGGCAACACCAACCGGAGGGATGCACGAGAATAACAATGTCCGTTGGACACTTTAATCCCGGAGGGGCTCAATAAAAGCAGCCCGATTGCAACTCGTGGATGAACAGGCAAGTACAGCATGGCCCCAATCCATATGTCGCTTAAATGGAGGCGCAATCGGCTGAACCCGTGATTCGCATTAATAGGGTAAATTAGATTTAAGGTGTATTAAACAAACAAAACGATGAAAGCAAAAAACATGATTGCAGATGGTGTACTGCCTGTGTGCTCTGCCGACCGGGGTTCGGAAGCACTGATTTCGATGGACGAAAACAAAATTTCACATATCCCCGTGGTGGACGATGGGGAATATATCGGGATTATTTCGGAAGTGGATGTTTACAATATGAGCGACCTCGACAGTTCCATCAGCGAGAGTTTTTCGGTACTTCCCAAGCCTTCCGTTTTTGAGCATGAACATTTCTTCGATGTTATCAAGGCAATGTCGCAGGCACGTATTTCGGCACTTCCCGTTATCGACAGGAACGGCAAATATGTGGGGACCATCACACTCAACCGTTTAATGAAAAACCTGGCCGAATTTACCGTAATCGAACAACCCGGGGCCATCATCGTGCTTGAAGTGAACCATAAAGATTATGTGCTTTCGCAAATAGCGCAAATCGTTGAGTCACATGACTCTAAAATATTAAGTTTATTTATTGCATCGAAAAACGAATCCACAAAGATAGAAGTTACGTTAAAGATCAACAGAACGGATATAGGACCCGTCATTCAAACTTTCAACCGTTACGATTATGTGATAAAAGAAACCTACACCGAAGATCAGGGTTCGATGGAGGATTTGAAGGACAGGTATGATTCCCTGATGAATTATTTGAACATATAGCGGCTATAAGAAAACGTCAAATACAGCGTTACTCTCGCCTTTGAAACCGTCATTTACAAAAGTAAACTCCTTGGTTTCAAAAGCTTCGAAAGCCTTGTCTTTGACGCTTTCTTATGACCCAATCTAAAATTAGCAGTTTTCAAAGAGATACTGTAAAATATGAGGATATTTTTCTTTTTACTTTTATTGACTATAGGGTTTTCTGCTTTTCCCAACACGAAATGGGATCCATCTGCCCTTCCGGACTCTAGTGGGTCAGCTTCTTTTGTGATAATCAGGAACATTGAATTTTCAGGGAACAAAATCACCAAAGAGAGGATTATCCGCCGTGAATTGCTTTTCAAGGAAAACGATACCATCCCTGTAAACGAAATAAGCCCGGTTTTTGAGCAAAGCCGCCAAAACCTGGTAAACACCTCCCTTTTCAATATCGTGCACATTGATTCGGTCGCGGTGAAATCCGATCCGAAATTATTGGACGTGAAACTGGATTTTACCGAACGCTGGTATGTCTGGCCGGTCCCCATCCTTGAATTTGCCGACAGGAACATCAACGAATGGCTGAAGAAACAAGACTGGCGCCGTATCAATTACGGTATGTTCCTTACCTGGAACAATTTCAGGGGGAGAAGGGAAAAACTGATATTGTTCACCCGTTTTGGGTTCGACCAGAAATATGAGCTTTCTTACCAGATCCCTTATATAAACAAAAAGCAGACATGGGGAGTGGGCGTTGCCGGTGGGTTTGCCCAAAACCATGAAATAGCCTATAGCTCCGTTGACAACAAGGAAGTTTATTACCGGGATGAAAACGTAAGCCCGAAACGTGAGGTCTTTGCCTATGCAGAAGCCTATCACCGCAAAGGCATCTATAATATGCACTGGTTCAAATTTCAATATACCGACCTCAACGTAACCGATTCTGTCCTTATTTATAACCCTGACTATTCCTTTTCCCCTTTCAACAACAATAAGTTCTTTTCGGTTTTTTACCAATATCGGAGCGATTACCGCGACTTTAAACAATATCCGTTGAAAGGCCATTATTTTGATGCAATGATCGAAAAGAAAGGACTAGGGCTTATGGCGGGCCAGGATGTGGATATCCTTGATTTGAAAGCCAATTACAGGCAGTACAATCAAATCGGCAAACGGTTTTATTGGGCCAGTGGTTTGTCGGCAAAGGTATCCCCCATCGGGAGTTACCAGCCCTATTATTATCAAAAAGGCCTTGGCTACGGGCGTGATTTTGTGAGGGGCTATGAGTTTTATGTGGTTGATGGGCAGCATTACGCACTCATGAAAAACAACCTGAAATTCGAGTTGGTATCCATGCGGGAGTTTTCGTTGGATTTTATCCCCACCGACAAATTCAGCAAACTGTATTATGCTTTTTACCTGAATATCTTTGCCGATTTCGGTTATGTGATCGACCACCGGAACATCAGCACCAACCCTTTGGCCAATGATATCATGGCAGGTTATGGGATTGGCCTCGACTTTGCGACCTATTACGATTTTGTTTTTCGCTTTGAATACACTTTTAACAAAATGGGGGAATCGGGTTTTTTTATTTCCTTCATGCCTTCCATTTGATTGGGGCCGCACAAAACTTTATCATGGAAACTTAGTATAAGAAAGATAATTGTTGTATTTTTGACAGGTGCTTTTTAGCAAACGTGTTCCCACATATTAAAAAAGATGGCCCCCATAAGACGACTTTCATTGTTTTTGTTCCTTTCATGCTTTTCAATGGTGTCGTTTTCGAACCGGCCCACAATTGACAGCCTGCTATTGGAATACCATAATTCGGGCAATGATTCGGTAAGGTTGGGCCTATTGGATGGTATTACACAATATTGGGCCGATAAAAACAGCGACTCCTGTATCTTTTTTGGCAAAAAACTAATTGACGGGGCAATAAAGTCCGGGGATACCATACTTATATACAATGCTTATTTTACGGTATTCGATCAATTCATGTCAAAAGGGATGTACGATTCTTCACTCATCTATTCGTTTCAAAGTATGGGGTTTGTCCGGGGAGTTAACCGTTTTAGGGATAAGTTCGCAGTATTGCTGGCTACTATTGGTGACCAATACAGGGCCACTGGCCAATACCGCATTGCGATCAACTACCTGCTCGAATCTTTGGAGGTTGCAAAATCCATCGACAATCTTTCGTTCAAATCATTTATCCCCAACAGAATATCCGCCGTTTACCTGGAAACACATAAATACGATACCGCCCTGCGGTGGGCCAATTCTTCACTTAAGCTTGCTTATTTGGCAAACGACAGCACACTTGTTTTCAGCAACCTCAACATAATAGGTTCCATATATCGTGATAAAGGCCAATGGGCAGAATCTGTGGAAACCTACAGGAATGCTTTGTCGTATGCTAAGAAAATCAATGATTCTGTCAAATTGGCAAACATATACAACAATATGGCCATTACATATTTCAGGATCCAGGTCTATGACAGCACAATAAAATATGCTAAAAAATCTTATGGTTTTTCTTCCACCGCAAACATAAAGGCCTTGACTGTGATATCATCGGAATACCTGTCACAGGTTTATTCCAGGACCGGCAAGTTCGAGCTTGCCTTTAAATATTTAAAGGTATATGAACGAACCAGGCAATATCTCCTCAATAGAGGGCTCTACAACCAAATATTCGAGCTCAATACGAAATATGAATCGCAGAAAAAAGAACAACAAATTGAAAGGCAAAAAATGCAGATTGAGAAGAAAAACTTTGAATTGAGGGAAAAAAACATAACCATAACTGTTTTCTTGTTCGGCTTTTTCTTCCTGTCCACTTTTTCGATCTACGTTTACCGCACTCACAAAAAACTTTCAAGGACCAATCGGCTTCTTAACAGTAAAAACGTACTTATAAGCAAGCAGAAAACCAAAATCGAAACGTATTCCGAAAAAATTGACCTTGCTTATGGAAAATTGCGCAAACTTGACAAACACAAGCAAGCTATGACCAGTATGCTGGTACATGATTTAAAAAACCCCCTTAATTTGCTTATCAACCTTGATGAACTTAATGTCACGGATGGCAAGGACGAAATCGTGAACCGTACCGGCAAACAAATGCTCAACCTGATCATGAACCTATTGGACATCAACAAAGCCGAGGAAAACAATTTCTCTCTGGAAAAAAGCAAAGTGGACTTGTACGGGATATTGGATGCCTCCTTTAAGGAAACAACTTTTTTGTGTAAGCAGAGAAACATCAAAATAACCAGCAAAGCAGCTTATAACTACACTTTTACGGCCGATATGGAGATTATGGTACGGGTGTTCACAAACCTTTTGACCAATGCCATCAAGTTTTCCCCCCTCAACAGTTCAATTGAGCTAAGTACCACTTCGGTTTCCGACAAGGTCTTCAGGATATCCGTGAAAGACAAAGGGCCGGGGATTGCCACAGAATACCATGAAACCATATTCGAAAAATTCAAACAGGCAAAAAAAATCAAATCGGGCAATATCGGCTCCACCGGTTTGGGGCTGGCATTTTGCAAGTTGGCAGTAGAAGCGCACGGATGGAGTATCGGCGTGGAGTCAAGGCCTGAAAAAGGCGCGACATTTTGGATAGATATCTTTGGGCATAAAACAAACAGGGACGATCCCGTAAAACAGGCAATAGATGACCGCAAGAAGGAAACTGCCATTGAATCGGATTTCAAAATAGAAGACAAGCAAATACTCCTGCCTTACTTTTTGGAGTTGGAAAAACTCGAAGTTTACCAAATTTCTGAAATAAGGAGAATATTGGCCGCAATCCGAAAAATGGGCTTCAGCGATACCAAATCATGGTTAAAACAGATACAAATGGCCGCTATGGCACTTAATGAAAACAATTACAACTCATTGGTGAAAGAAATCATCGGGAAGCTACTTAACCATGGACGCTAACCCGCAAGTATATACCCTTTGATTTGTTAACCATAACCGCTAACCTTAAATCCTTAACATGACAGCAAAAAAAATACTTGTTATCGATGATGTTTACGAAAACCTGATTGCAATTATCTCTATCATCGAAAAGCACCTGCCCGGAATTATCATTTACCAGGCAAACGATGGGACAACTGCTTTAAAAGCACTGAAACGTTTAACGCCAGACATTATTATTTCGGACTGGGACATGCCCGAGATGAACGGACTTGAATTGGTACAGGCACTGCAAGCTTCCCCCGAAATGCGGCATGTACCGGTCATTATTTCCACAGGTGTTATGATCGAGCCCGAAAACATGAAAATCGCATTGGAGGCAGGGGCCATCGATTATATCAGGAAGCCGACTGTACCGGTGGAATTGATCGCAAGGATCCATTCGGCACTGACCATTGCCGGTTACCAGAAAAAGTTAATCGGCGAGAAAGAGGGCAAAATACTCGAAAACACCATGTTCACCAACAGGATCAACCGTTTCCTGGCCAAAATCTCGGCAAGCATCAATGAGATAACCGAAGAAAGCCACATGGGCCCTGGCACAGCGAAAAAACTTTCGGAAATAGCTTTAGGTATCGATGAAAAAATAAAGGGCAGCGGATGGCAGGAATTCTCGATTGCATATAACAAATTGCATCCCGGCTACGAACAACGCCTTCTGGCCATGCACCCCTCGCTCAACCCGACCGAATTAAAGCTGTCAGCGTTGATAAGGTTGGGCCTTAGCGTAAAAGAACTGGCCGGCCTTATGTTCGTGGCTCCGGAGAGCATGAAAGTTTTCAGGTCGCGCCTACGCAAAAAACTTGGGCTGGAAACCGCCCAAAACCTCCAATCCTATTTATCGGCGGTATGACGGGTGCCCGATGTCCGTTGACCGGTATCATTTCGGCCCTATGGGCAACCAAGTGTGCGGGAAGGGGAAATCCCCCGGCCACTCCCAACAGTGGTGCCGGCTTCGCTCAAAGCGAAACCGACACTTTTCCCTATTGCACATCTCAACAAAAACGCCTACTTTTGTAAAAAAAACAATTCAATGAAAAACAGTTTGTGCATATTATTACTGTTATTGTTGACCGTACCGGGCCATGAGGCCAATGCACAAGGCACGGGCACAAAGGCCAACACGCCTGTGTCCTTCACGCTTGCCGACAGGGACAGGCTATTGAAATTGGAAAACAGCGTGAAAATGCTCGATGTGAAAATCGATGCCACGAACCAAATGATTTCCTCATTGGAAAAAAGCACCAACGAAAGGATTTCCTCATTGGAAAAAAGCACCAACGAAAGGATTTCCTCATTGGAAAAAAGCATCAACGGACGTTTTGATGCACAAGACATACGCTTTGATGCACAAGACATACGTTTTGATGCACAAGACAAACGTTTTGATGCCCTACAAAACCAGATGAACATACTTTTCGGGTTTTTGTTCTTGATCCTTGGCGGGGTAATGTCGCTGATAGCTTTTGTTATTTACGACAGGCGGACCATATTGAGACCGTTGAACCAAAAGCAAGAGGAGATGGAAACCGCCCTCATAAAATTTTCAAGAAAGAACAAAGACTTGAGGGAAGCCCTCCAAAAAGCCGGGATATTGTAAGCTATGCCCCACCTGCCCAATGCAACAAGTGTCCACGCTTGTTGTTGCCTTGGAAACCAACACCCCATTCCCGGCCTGGTGCATCAATTTATAAATATGTCTGTTTGTTTTCACTTCGGTTTTTTCTTTGGACAAGGCGAAAATTTTAAGCATGGCCAGTCCATGCTGAGCGAAGACGAAGTAAGCCATGGTTCAAATTTTCAACGAAGTATAAGGAAAAACAGTGTGTAAATACCATGATGTATTTGTGATGCTGCACTGTACACACACCCGCCGGCCCTCTCTCCCGCGCTCCCCCTCTCAAGAGGGGAGTTTGCTTGCGCGACGATTTGCCCATCACAGTTTGAAACTGTGGTGGGATCAGACACATTTGGTTTGTAACCAACACACAAGCGTGGACGCTTTGCCATTTTGCCGCTGTCGCCCATCACAGATTGTATCTGTGGTGGATAAAGACACTTTTGGTCTGCGACCAACACACAAGCGTGGACGCTTTGCCATTCGACCCATTCCCGGCGTAGTCTCAGACACTTTTGGTTTGTAACCAACACACAAGCGTGGACGCTTTGCCATTCGGCCGGACCCGGCGTAGTCTCCTGACTACGCCGGGCGGAGTTCAAATCCCCTGATTTGATTTGCCCGCCACAGTCACAAAATGTATCAAGGCACTTTTGGTTTGTAACCAAAACACAACGCAAGTGTGGACACTA
>JAJRTT010000232.1 GCA_024278155.1 Bacteroidota bacterium
CTTTATAAACAGCAAGAAACCCAGATAAAACAAGAAGGCGCACTAAAAGCGAAATACCGTAAGTGCGCTTTTTTTATGCTCAATCGCTTCCAGATGCACACCACCAGGCTCTTCCAGGTCGTACCGACGCTGGAATGTCTTGCTAAAGGCCGCGTTGCCATTCTTCCCTTAAAATACCTTTGTTGGAATTATTGACCCCAAAATCAATTTGTTGGAGAAGTTTCTCTTTGTCCCTGGATAATATCCCTTTCAGGGAAAGGTAATTGGATGCATGGTCGCTCCGGAAAATCGAACTTTCAAGATTTGTTTCGGAAATAAACAAATACATCTCCTGCAATAATTCAATGGGGTTCATTTCCACGAAATCGCCTTTGAATCTTTTTTTATAATGTTCCACACCATAAGGAAAACTCAAAACCAAAGTCGAAAGGAAATCGGGCTGGGTTTCGTTTACGATTTTTGCGGAATTCCTTGCATGTTGCCCTGAATAGGTTTTCCCTCCCAAACCGTTTAAAATCATTACCGAGGTTTTAATGCCGGCCTCTTTTAACTTCAACAGGTTTTTTGTGGTCGATAGAAAGGTTTCACCTTTGTTTATCAAGCCCAACAATTCATCATCCCCGCTTTCTATCCCGATGTACAACAATTTCAATCCGGCATCTTTTAATGCTTTCAGCTCAGCTATCGTTTTGTTCTCCAAATCCTTTGCAATAGAATAGGCCGAAACCCGGTTCAGCTTTGGGAACTTGTCGTTCAGATAATCCAGGTTTTTTAGCAGCTTCCCACTTGACAAAACCATTGCGTTTCCATCTGCGAGGAAAATCTTACGGATATCATTTGAGTACCCTGCTGCCTTATCGATATCATTAAAAATATCTTTTTCTTTCCTTAAGATGAATTTCTTGGAGGAATACATCTCGCAAAAGGCACATTTGTTCCAGGAACAGCCCAGGGTGAGCTGCAAAATCAACGAATAGGCTTCACTGGGTGGCCTGAACAAAGGTTCTTCGTATTTCAAAATGTAATTCAACATAGAATCAAGGTTAAGGTTTTAAGGCCCCGGGGAGTCAAGTCCAAGGCTTCAATGTTAAAGCGGAGCGAAGTCCCACCTTTGCGGGGCGACAATGGTTCAAGGTTTTAATAGTTTTTCACTTGTTGCAACAGGTTTGATTATCATAAGGGGTATTTCACAATTTTTAATGAAACTCTCCGCCGTAATGCCTATCTTCATTCCGGTCACGCCCACTTCCTGTTGGTTCATTATCATCACCAGGTCAATATCGCCCTGCTCATCGGCATGATCCAAGATACTGCCAACAATGCCCTGCTTCTCCTTGCTTTCAATCAATTTAGCCCAACATGCAATGTTGGATTCAACAATGAATTTCTTTACCTCCAATAACCGCACGCCCATTTTTTCGCCATATTCCGAACCGGCTTTCTCGTGCACTGCCGAGACAATCGTTATGGAAGCATTGAAATATTTGGCAAACTCCACGGCCTTGATCGTTTTCTGCATGGTCTCGTTCGACAGGTCAAGAGGGAGCAGGATACTCCGGCAACCGTCATAATAACCCTTCCCGTTGATACTCACCACAGGGCAACTTGCTTTACGGATTACCCTGTAAGCATTGGCGCCTATTGATTTCGGTTTACCCTCCTCATTGCTGATGGTCTTCATAAAAACATAGCTTGCATTAATTTCATCTGCCACATCCAGGATAACACTTGAAACCCTCCCCTTCCGGATCAGGTAATTCGTTTCACAACCCGAATCCTTTTGTGTTTTCAGGGCCAAATCTTTCAATTGGGCTTCGATCTCCTCATCCATATCCTTTTTCTGCTTATCGGAAAAAAACTTTGACCATATCCCGCTTTCCTCCAGGACAAAAAGCAATGTGATATTCAACCCAAATAATTTGGCAACGTTATAGGTCTGCTCAAGGGCTACCCTGCTTTCGTCTTCCAAATTAACGGGAATTAATATATTTCCTGTATTGGTCATAAATATCTACACAATCTAATTTTACAAAGATAGGATTTTGGAAATTACCCCTTATGAAAATATCTATTCTATTTATGGGGACTTCTATTACAAATAAATATTGATTCAGAATATCATTCATATTATATATCTTTACGAAGATTTTAAATACATACACCTAAATGAAATCATCAGCAAAGCAATTATATTCCAAACTTGTTAATGAGTATAAAATAATAGGGGAGCAAGGGAGTATCAGTTTTTCTTTAAAGGATTTGACAATTTCCATAAAAACCAAAGATACAGTTGGAAATTTACTTTAGGAGTGGCTTAAAGCCTGGTTTAGGAAATCAGATATTGATTTTGAGGAGAATACGAACTCACAGACCTTTCCAGATTTTCATTTGGATAAAGATAACCCTAAAAAAGGCTTACTTGAGATTAAGTCATTTGATTTTAACAGAGGCCCGGGTTTTGATTTGGCAAATTTCGATTCTTATTGCAACTCCCTCTTGGAGAGCGCCTTCAGGATTGATTCCGATTATCTGATTTTAGCCTATCAGATGAACGAGGGAATTATTTCAATTAAAAATGTCTGGTTGAAGAAAATATGGGAACTATCTTGTCCAAGTGGAACTTACCCGGTAAAAGTACAGGAAAAGAAAGGTGTAATATATAATTTACGACCAAGTATCTGGTACTCTGATAGGGCAAAATTCAAACCTTTTTCATCAAAGGAAGAATTTTTATCGGCCCTGAACGAAACAAGGTATCGATATCCACAAACCCACCACACAAATGCCCATTGGTTAAAAAATGTCGTTAAAAAATATCATGAACAAACGGGGGTTTTACTTGACATTAAATAATTAACATGGTCTTTATAAACTTCCCCCAACCTAAGTGCAACATGTTCAACTACGGGGACTGCAACAGTATTTCCCAGTAAATCAAAAGCTTCTGTCTCC
>JAJRTT010000233.1 GCA_024278155.1 Bacteroidota bacterium
AAAAGCCATAAACAAATTACCGATGGCTATCAATATTCGGTAGGCAATGAGGACGTGAACGTGTATTTCAACGAATTTGATTTTACCGAAGCCCATCTTGGGTTCAGGTATGCCTTTCGCGAAAAGTTTATCCGCAATATGCGCAAGAAGGTTTCGCTCGGCACCAAATACCCTGTCCTTTGGTTTCAATACACAAGGGGTTTGAAGGGTGTCCTTGATGGGGACTTTGATTATAACCGTTATGACCTGAAAATCGAAAAATCTTTTTACACCAATTATTGGGGCAAAACTTCGCTAAAACTCGCTGCCGGATATGTGGATGCCGATATTCCCCAAACCAACCTTTATTACGGAAATGCAAGTTATCGCTCCTTTACGCTTTTTGCCCCCAACAGTTTTGCGACCATGCGGATGAACGAGTTCCTTTCCAATAAATACGTATCACTTTATTTTACCCACGATTTTGGAAAACTCCTGACGGGAAAGGGGAAGTTCCAGCCCGAATTGGCCTTTGCCACGAATGTTGGGTTTGGCTGGCTCGATTTTCATAAGAACCATCATGGCGTTGATTACAAAACAATGGAAAAAGGTTTTTACGAATCGGGCTTACTGGTTAACAATATCCTTGATATGATGGGTCTGTATTCTCTTGGGCTTGGGGTTTTTTACCGTTACGGCCCTTACACTTTCCCTGATGTAAAGGACAACCTCGGCGGCAAGATTACGATTACTTTTGGATTTTGATTCGGTATTATTTGATTAATATTGCAAAATATGTCATTGCACGATACGATCAATATACTCTCAAAGCTAAACTTTAAAAGGCTATGGAACCTTATTCTGTTACAGTTGAGCTATGTGTTGGCACTTTTCGCAAAAAAGAAAACGCATTGGGGCATGCCTGTGAGTATTTCCGTGGAGCCAACAACTTCCTGTAATTTACGATGTCCTGAATGCCCTTCGGGTTTGAGGCAATTTTCCCGCAATACAGGAATGTTGGGTTTGGATTTGTATAAAAAGGTTCTTGATCAGTTGGGCGATACGTTGATGTATATGATTTTGTATTTTCAGGGAGAACCTTATCTAAACCCGGAGTTTTTCAATTTTGTGGAAATGGCCCATAAAAAGCGGATTTATACGGCCACCTCCACCAATGCCCATTTCCTGACGGATGAAAACTGTCGGAAATCCATTGAGTCCGGGCTCGACCGTTTGATAATTTCCCTGGATGGCATTGGTCAAGAGGCTTATTCATCTTATCGAATTGGCGGAAGATACAATCGTGTGATTGAAGGAATTGGGAATATCGTGAAATGGAAAAGGCAACTCAAATCCAAAACCCCTCACGTGATTGTCCAGTTTTTGGTACTGAAAACCAATGAGCATCAAATGGATGATGTGAAGAAGTTATGTGATGATCTGGGTGTGGACGAATTGCAGTTCAAAACGGCCCAGGTTTACGATTACAAAAACGGCAGCCCTTTGATCCCGACCATTGACAAATATTCGCGTTACAGGCAAAAAACCGATGGGACATGGGAATTCAAGAGCAAGCTGCCCAATAAGTGCTACCGGATGTGGAGCGGTTGTGTGATCAGTTGGGACGGGCTTGTGGTCCCCTGCTGTTTTGACAAGGATGCAAAATACCGTCTGGGTGAAATGAAGGATAGGTCGTTTAAGGAAATCTGGAAAAGCGATAAGTACAATAACTTCAGAAAAAAGGTTTTCACGAAAAGGGCCCGGATTGATATTTGCCGGAACTGTTCGGAAGGGATGAAATTATAGTGGTCGGACATGCCATCTTTCATGAGTTTCCCATGCCTTCAGGTAAGGGTTTTGGCATGGGTTTAGGTGTTATTCAATTCCTCCAATATCCTTTCTTTTGAATCTCCCGGGAATTCCTTCACTACCGTATCGTCCAATGCTTTTATATTTGAATTGATGAAATCGTTTTGTTTTTCAAAAAGAGCGCAAAATTTGCACATACTGAGGTGCATCATCAACCGTATCCGGTCATAGAATTTCAATTCTTCGGCATCTCTTTTCATAATTAGTTCACTTGCATCTTTGCACGATAACATTAATCCCATTTTCATCTTCAATTAATTTGTAGTTTAGTTTGTAGCAATAAATATATCAATTTAGGAATCTTCATTCCTGATTTGAAGTTCTTAGCTGTTCACCCATTTTACTTCCATACACTTTCTGAGTTGGAGTTTTGCGCGGTGGATAATAACCCAATAGTTGGACGAGGTGATTTTTAATTCCTTACAAATATCCTCCGATTTGATATCATCAAAATGTTTCATTGTAAAAGCAATCCTTTGTAGTTCGTTCAAGCGTTTCAGGCAATTGTTCAAAATATCGTAAAACTCTTTTTGCTCGATGGTTTCGTTGTAATTGATATGCCATTTTTGGGGTTGGTCGGTCTTGTTCCATTTTCCGTTTTTGTCAAAATAATCTTCCACCGACCGCAAATCATCAAGGCTTTCTTTATGGTACTGTCGTACTTTTTTCAGGTAATGATCAATGATTTTATTCTTTAAAATAGCAGTCAGCCAAGTGCTTTCCTTGCTGCGCGATTCAAAATTTTTGATGTTGCGGAGTGCCGCAACAAATGTGTCCTGTACAAGGTCCTCGGCAATATGTTGGTCGTTTACACGGGTAATGGCATAATTGAAAAGGTAGTCGGCATGGCTCTTGAAAAGTTCCGATACCCTTTCTGAATCCGTTTTTGTTTGATCTGACATTTGAAATAATTTATGTCCTGGGTTTGAAATTGAATCCTCAAAGATAAAAATGTTTTGCTTAAGCTGAATAATCCAACAGAATTAATATTTACCTTTGGCTACTAAAATTGAAAAACAATAAGAACATGAAATACAAAAGGATACTGTTAAAACTAAGTGGGGAGGCATTGATGGGCGAAAAGCAATATGGCATTGACCCGCAACGTCTCGC
The DNA here is from genome assembly GCA_024278155.1 of Bacteroidota bacterium. Classification (GTDB taxonomy): domain Bacteria; phylum Bacteroidota; class Bacteroidia; order Bacteroidales; family JAADJA01; genus JAADJA01. Next base: position 2,962 of record JAJRTT010000233.1, read on the forward strand.
TGATTATGCAGCCGAAATTAAGACAATCGTGAACCAAAATGTTCAAGTGGGCATTGTGATTGGCGGTGGGAATATTTTTCGTGGGTTGCAGGGTGCTTCCGAAGGATTCGACCGTGTGCAGGGCGATTATATGGGAATGTTGGCCACGGTCATCAACAGCCTTTCATTGCAAGGTGAGCTGGAAAAGCAGGGTGTGAAAACGGCTTTGCTAAGTAGTTTTCAAATCGGGCCTGTATCGGAGCTGATGAGCCGCCGCCGTGCAATTGATTACCTGGAACAAGGGAAGGTGGTCATTATTGGGGGCGGGACCGGAAACCCCTATTTTACGACCGATACAACTTCCGTCCTCCGTGGTTTGGAGATTGAAGCGGCTGTTTTCCTGAAAGGGACGCGTGTGGATGGCGTTTATACCGCCGATCCCGAAAAAGACCCTAAAGCCATTAAATATGAAAACATTTCTTTTGATGAAGCTTACGAAAAGCAATTGAAAATCATGGACCTAACGGCCTTTACCATGTGCCGCGAAAATGATTTCCCCATCATTGTTTTCGATATGAACCAAAAAGGCAACCTGATGAAAGTTGTGGAAGGTGAAAATGTGGGGACATTGGTTTCTGGGTAAACTTTTGACTTCCCTGAAGAAGCTTTACGTGAAGCATTATTGAATGCCCTGATACATAAGGATTATTCCAGTTCAAACCCAGTTCAAATAAGTGTTTACAGCAATTGGATGATGATATACAATAATGGGAATTTGCCAGAAGGTTGGACTATTGAGACCCTTAAACAGAAACATACTTCTGAACCGCCCAATCCCGATATTGCCAAGGTTTTTTTTCGTGCCGGATATATTGAGGTATGGGGGAGGGGAGTCAAAAACATTCTGAAGGAGTTTTCCAGGGTCAGGTTTCCAATATTACCTTTCTCTTCGCCTGACTTATTAAAAACCCCTTGTTATTAAATAAATAATGTTGGAAGCCGTTAATCATGGATAATTTTTATTTTTGCATTTGAACTATAAAATGAATTTACCATGTTAGAGGAATGTCAATTCGTATATGATTTCACCCAGGAAGGGATGGAAAAAGCAGTGGACCACCTTGAAAAGGAGTTCCAGAAAATAAGGGCCGGCAAAGCTACACCCGATATGTTGAAAGGCGTGGTAGTGGATTATTACTGAACCATGACCCCGATAAGCCAAACTGCAAATGTATCAACGCCCGACCCGCGGCAAATTATCGTCCAGCCTTGGGACAAAAGCATTATCGGACTGCTGGAAAAAGCTATAATTGATGCAAACCTTGGACTTAACCCTCAAAATGAAGGTGAGGTCCTTCGTATTAAAGTCCCTGTTGTGACCGAAGAACGAAGGAGGGAATTGGTGAAACAGGCCAAAGTTGAGGCCGAAAACTCAAAAATAGCCATCCGAAATGTGAGGCGTAGTGCCAATGATGAAGCGAAGAAATTAGAAAAAGAAGGAATACCTGAGGATGATGTGAAAAGATTGCAGGACGATATCCAAAAACTCACCGATAACTTTATCGAAAAGGTTGATAAACAATTTGAAGCCAAAGACAAGGATATTATGACTATTTAATGAACTATCCAATTTCACTAAATGGAAGGCATGAAGGAAATAAAAAATCCCGATTCCCCCAATTTATATTAAAGGAATATTCAATGTGATCCTCAAAAACACCGTGGTTACCTGTATTTCGGGCCTTGTCAAATAACCGGTCCCGATAGGGGGTCAACAAAGGAATCTGGATTTGCGGTAACCTATGTATTGATTTGTCTGGTGTAACCTGTTTCAACAAAGACAATGCGAACAAAGTCTTTAAGTGCTTGTATATAAAAAACACCCGGCATATTGCCAGGTGAATCCTTTCACATCATTGGAGATGCTACATTTGCTTCTTCGGCTCTTTCATGGGAAATTACTTGGTAAGAGCCCCAAAACCTTACTGTGGCACATTACTGGCCTTGCCTATGTTTGGCACGTAGCTTTCGTCTTTATCGGGGTTGCCCACCTGTCCGTCCATATCAAAATCACTGGTATTATATCCGTTGGTGCCAGCTTGTCCTGCCCAAATTGACTTGTCGGCTGGATTTACATTGCCGTTGGCATCGGCATCAGCTGCAAACATTCCGTAAACGCCCACCCCCAGGTTTTTTTGTGAGCCGGTACCATACGCCTGGCCCTCCCCGGTCGAAAAATCATAATTGTAAATGCCCCCTGAGGGAACTAAAGGAAAAGCCGAGATTATCGAAATATGGTTACGTTGGTAAACAACCACATAAAGGTTGTTCGACAAGGTTGTGGTAAATCCCAGTATTGGGTTTCCGTCCATTCCGACCACTTTTCCATCATTGCGCAAAAATGCTGCCTGTCGTCCAATACTTGTTGCTGCGGTCGCCAATTCCACGGAAGTTGCATCCCTGATATCTATGAGTGCCCAGTCAACAATATCCGTGGGGATGCTCGTTGCGCTTTCTGTGCCGTTGTAATTCCATGGGCTTACGTTGAACGGTTGCGATAAAGGTAAAATGGCATTGATACCGGTATTCATGAGCGGGCCGTTGAACGGGCCTTCAAGGAAAAAGCTGATATCAACATTGATTACGGGGTCCTGGACATTGATATAGTCAACTTTTGTTTCCGTATCGTTCCCGGCTGAATTGCCCACAGTAAGGTCAACAGTATAATTTCCGGCAGCATTGAACTGTACCTGTGGGTTTTGGGAGTTTGCATTTGTGCCTCCAACATAAGTAATTGTTGAAGGTGTAAATACCCATGCCCATGTGTCGGGGCTGTTTGTGGAAAGATCGGTAAAACTAAGGATTTCATCCACCACAGGATTCGTGTTGTCTGCTTCAAAGTCAGCAACAGGAGGGTAATCAGAAACCTGGATGGTCAAATCACCTGAACCTGAATTTGAGCCAAAACCACCTATTTGCACGTAATAAGTTATGCCTATGGTAACAGACAATTCAATACTGGATTGTATGCCTGAACAAACCGGGCCATTGTCATCATTACAAGCTAGTTCGGTTCCGCCACAAGCGTCCCATATTGTTAATCGTGTATCGTAGGAGCTTCCGCAAAGATCGAATGAAGCAATTCCAGAGGACGATGGGGTATAGGCATACCAAATATCAATTGGGGGATCTCCGCCACAACTGGGTTGTGCCCCGCTTACCGAGGCTTCGCTTGTATCAAAGGCCAAATCGCTTACTTCACTTATGGCAATAGCATTGCTGCAATCATCACTCGGTGTAGCAACATCAAAAGACCACTCAAGCGTAAAATCACCCGATCCCGATCCAAAACCGGCAATGATGAACCAAACCCTTTCTGTTGAGCCTGTATTGTTTGACCAACTTATGGGCGTAAGGTCATTGTCATCAATACATCCTATTTCGATATCCCCAGGGCAATTGCCTCCATACCTCATTGTATGCCTCGAGTCGAAGTTGTTCCATGATTGCCATATATTGATTTTAGTACCGGAAGGGACGTCAACATAAAAAACCCTATCGGGGGATGATCCCATGGAGCAAATATCAAAATTATTGATATAGTCGGTAGTTGTCCCGTTAAATGGGCTTGTGAGCGTTGACAAATCCTGTGCACTAGCGCAATTGTCCCCGAGGCCTGCGATCACATTTATGGTATAATCTTCCACCTCCCCATCAAACCCGGTTTCACAAGGCCCTGCGTATCCTGAAAAGCTAGTGGTAACCCGCATGATCGTGTTCCCCAATACAGCCCCTGTGGGGACACTAATGGAAAGAGGGGAATAACTTGAAGGTTCATTGTCGCCATTATAGGCCGAACCAAGGTCGTACTCTTCCCCCGCATCCAAAAAATCACAATCTTGGTTCCAATCGATCCATACCTTGGAAAATACCGAATAGGCACCATCTGTATTTATGTTCAGGGAAAGGTCGTATGTGAGTCCTTTGGTGACCTCTGTTGAAATGGAAGTATAATCGTTGTAGGCGGCGGGTTTTAACGATGCATTGTTTATGGTATTAAAATTAACGAGTCTTGTACTTGTTTGGTAGTTCATGTTCCCATATGAAGGGCAATTTGAACAATCAAAAACGGTTATGTGCTTCGTCTTGGTTTCTGTATCTGTTGAAGCTCCATCGCCTATTGTAAGTGAAACATCATAAATGCCAGAGGTATTATAGGAAATTGTATGGGGGCCGGCGGTATTGGCCGAAGAAGGAGTACCACCGGGAAACGACCAGGAATAATTTAGGATAGGATCGGGCCCGAATGATAAATCATTAAAAACTACTGTATTGCCAGTTATAATAGTGGTTGGCGTTCCTTCAAAATCAGCTGTTAATCCAAGATAGGCCTGTGTTTGTTGCAATGCTTGAAAGGCATTCAAACGCCCTGTGCCAAGCTGGCCGATATACCCGGGGTTCACCCCATCAATGTCGTCTGTTGTGCTACTTATAATATTGGCAACATCGCTTGGCGAAAGTGAACCATAGCCCAGCGAAACTATTAGTGCAGCTACGCCCGAGGCGTGTGGGCAGGCCATGGACGTCCCTTCCATAAAGCCATACGAATCACCTGAAAGTGTGCTAAATATACCCTTTTGTTCTACTACGTTGGTTTCGCCGCCCGGGGCAGAAATGTCCACCCAGCTTCCATAGTTGGAATAATAGGCCTTGATATCCTGATTGGTCGTGGCGGCAACGGCAAATGTACCTGAGTAATAAGCCGGGTAATAGTTGTTGGAAGATGCGTAATTGGCAGCGGCAAAAATTGTTATCCCCCCGTTTACCATTGCGGCACCACCTCCGTTTGCGTTAAAATAGTCTATCGCATCCAATACGCTCTGATCGTATGTGTCTGGTGATGAATATGTCCAACTGTTCTGTGAAATACACGCTCCGTTGTCAGCGGCGTAAACAGGGGCAAGGTGGAACCCCCCACTTGAGAAACCCGCAAAAACCTGGCACGACATCAGGCGTACGCCATCATATGATCCGGAACCACCGGCAACCCCCGATACACCCGTACCGTTATTGTTTACGGCCGCTACGGTACCGGCAACATGCGTTGCATGGTCGGCAGGCTCTATCGAGGCATCATTGTTCACAAAGTCCCAACCAATGCCCGGCCACATATTGCCCGATAAATCGGGATGGTCGTACTGTATCCCACCATCTTCAATGGCAACGATTACATTGGCATTGCCCTTTTCAATGTCCCATGCTTCGGGCAAATCGATATCCGCATCGGGTGTGCCGCCCTGTTGCCCGGTATTGTTGTAGTGCCACTGTTGGTTGAAATCGGGGTCGTTGGGTGTCCAGGCCATAGGGTTCTTGCCGTTGTTCGTGGTTTTTTCCTGAAAACCGAATGGCTCTGAAGCAATCAGTGTTTTTTTATATTCGGGCTCTGCCACCGAAACTTCCTCCAGTTTGCCATAAGCGGCCACCAGTTCCTTTATGTCGCTTTCTTCATCAAAGTACAAGGTGTACCAAAGATGGAATCCCCATGCACGGTGCCTTTCGCTAAATTCCGGTGAAAAAGCCCTGCTCTCGAACAGTTTGTCAAAATTTGTTGCACCATTTTTTTGGTTCAGCTTGTCAATGCCGGAAATGTTAAACCGGACAAGCCCGTCCGTTCCCATTTTTACGGGGGCATTGTCCAATTGCTTCGTGAACGAAGCCTTGAGCTTGATTTTCAATATCCCTTTTTCATAGGCATCTGTGGGTATCGTTTGCAAGTTGATGGCCGGCCGTTCCCCTCTTTTCACGATATAATTGTTTTGGGCCGGGGCCAAGTTGAAAACGAGACTGAAAAGGCTAAGCCAAAATACGCTGTAATAGTTCTTCATGGTTGTTTGTTTTGCCCCGAAATTTCGGGATAGTTTTTGTTGATTTCGAAAATGCATGAACTGAAGGGCCGGATGTACGGAAAAAGAGCATAAAGACCCGGTCTTATGAACCCCGGGCCTTTAATACTTACTAACCTAAACCAAATAAACTTAATAAGTAATCCTGGGACTTGACCCTGTTAAGGGAAAGCCCCCACTATTCAATTCGACACAAAAGTATGTGGTGCAGATAGGCCGGGCAAATATTTGGGTTAACAATAGGTTAACATATATGGTTGAATTGGGATAACAAAAGGTTAACAAGTATTTAAATCGGATCAATGAACCAACCGGCTATTTTGTTCGATAAGCATCCTAATTGACGATTGTTATCGTCAGTATTTGTTTGGTTTTAGAAGAACCATCCAGATACGTGTCATTTGCCCCAAGTACGACATCCCGTTTTTCTTAATTTGACTTGCAAATGTGATTTTCTTTTGTATGGCCTACGGACTGAACCGGGGATGGCTCGACGTTTTTAGGGAACCAGCTTTTTCAGTTCGGCCAAATTGTTTGCTTTTCCCAGGATTTCCGATTTTTCGTCGATCACATAAAAAGTGGGCGTGGCATATATGGCATAGTCCCGGGCCTCGGGGCTTTCCCATCCTTCCGCAGCCCTTATGTGCATCCATTCCCCATAGTTTTTTTTTGCGTCTCCCCATGCCTGTTCATCTTCGTCGAGGCCGATCGCGATTACCTGTACCCCTTTTTTGCCATCGAGGTAACTCTCGGCCTTTGGGAGCATTTCTTCGCAATGGGGGCACCAGCTCGCCCAAAAAACCAGGACTACTTCTTGCCCTTCATAAGCCCATAGTGATGATAAGGGCCTTGCTTCGGTTCCAGGGGCTTCAAAAGTGATATCCGGTGCGGGCATGCCGTCTGCCAGTCTTTTATAGGCCATTAAGCGTTCCTGCAGAAGTGCATTGTCGCCGCTCCGGCATTGGGCGGCAATCCAGTTTTCGTCCAGGTGTTGCGCCACAATGTCCATGGATTGATGGTGGTACTTGTCCCACAAGGCCTGTGTTGTTTGGTCAAGGATGTTTTCGTTGGCAGTAAGCAAGGTGAGGTATTTGTCGAGGGCAGATATAAGCTTCTCGTTATCGTACGTCCCATCGCCCATAGAAGCCGATGTTTCGATAAGGCGAAGGTATTCTTCCAATTTCGATTTATAAAGCGGGCTGTGCAAAACAAGTGGATCCAATGGCTCATAAACTTCAAAGAAATGTCCGGGCGTTTCTTCCGCCATTTCCCCTTGGGCCGTTCCGGGTCGCGGGAAATAGAGCGCGGCGTTTTTCACGTAGCTGCCAAATGCATCCTTTGTATGCCCCTTCATTAAACCGGAGGTGTAAGCGGTATAGCTTGTTTTCTGCAAGTCCAGTGCGTCCCGTACTTTCGTATGGAAACCGCTTACTGTGTCGAGCAATACCGTATATAGGCCTGTCAATACTTTCATCCTCTGCCCTATGGAATCCCGATAACGTTTAAAGGCTCCGTATTCTTTGTTCAGGCCCGGTTTTTGCCAAATGTCCTCAATCCCCTGCCCTTCGGCTTTCAGGCTCAATGCCAGGTCGGTTCCGCTGTACAACAGCTTGCGTTCGAATACCTTTTCTCCGCCCTTGAAAATGCCCAGGCCAAGGACTGCCATTTCGAGGGAGTCGGGCAGCGTGCAATGCAAAATAGGTCCCCTGTCTTTGCACAAGGGGTAAGCCCCGATTCCGTAATTGACGTTCAACAGCATTTCGATACCTTCTCCCCACTCCCCTTGCAGCCTAATTTTCACCTGCTGCCCGGATATGTTGACTGAAAGCAATAAGAAAACGATAATGTAGGTGTTTTTTTTCATCTGGTTATTTGTTTTGCCACCGGGGCACGGTGGCCCGATATGTGGGTTTTCCCATCTGGCCCATCGTGCCCCCGGTCGGGTTGTCATTTTTGTCCGTAATCGCCCTGTGGCTTGCCCTGGAACACTTTCAGGTCCCCACTCTCCTTGATCACTTTATTGGATTCGTCAAGCATTATGAAATACGGGTATTTGTGCCGGGCCAATACATCTTCGGGGATCCAATCCGTGTTTTCGGCGAAATATAAATCCTTGGAACAAAGCCTGTCAAGTGCATACATCCCGGGGCCGGCTTTTGTTTTGGGGACAATTATGATGGGCGTGGTTTTTAGTTCATACGCTTTTGCCAACTGTATTGCCAGCACTTTGGAAAATACACAAGCATCGTCAACCAGTACGATTATTTTTTCGGGGTACAGCATTTGTGTGCTTGTTTTGGCAAGCCCATCGCCTTTAAGGATATCGAAAGACCCGGGAAAGGATATCCGCCCTTGCGCATCACCTCCGCAAACCGCAATTTCGGTGTTGGCCGATATTATTTCCATTGCATTGCTTAGCATTGCCCTGTCGTAGTAGGCTTTTACACATTGCGCCAGGCTCACGGGCGCCGGCACATAGGGTTCCAGGGCATCTGTCCACATCTGCGTTTGCTCCAGCATTTCTTTACGGAACAAATCTTGTGACTTGCCGATATCCATTTTCTTGTTGCCTGTTTTTTCTATGATGTTGTAATAATTGATATATTCGAGCATCATGAACGATTGCCGTATCAAGGCCGAAAGCTGTTCGCTGTTTTCTATGTACGGATAGTTTCTTGAAGCAAAGCCGGTAAACTCTTTTTGCACCTGGTGCAGCTCCCCAAGGGTTTTTATCCCGTAGCTTTTCGCCTCTATTTGTTTTTCCCGCAATATGGCGCTCGCCACAGGGAATTCTTTGTTGGGCAGCCTGGCCGACATGGCCTCCTTTTGGTGTTCCACCGAATCTATCTGTGCAACGATGGCAGGGTAAAACGGGTCTTTTTCGCCCAGTCTGGCCTTGGAATCATTGTACAGGCGCAACCTCGAATTCAGTATATTGTAGTTCGCATAATAATCGTAAAAAAACCGGTTCTCTTCGCTTTCCTTTATAACTGGCGAAACCCCGGGCCTTTCAAAATCCATGCGTATGTCCCCCTTTCCGAATATCAAGGGATAGGGGAAGGTGTTGTTGATGGTGAGCAGGGCAAAGCCCCGGTAACTGACCGGGATTTCCAATATTTTGCCGGCGCTTACCGTGCCCGTGAGCAATGTGTCGGACTGGAAACCGCCATAGGTGACGATGCTGTACCCCATGTCCTGCTTGCTGCTTATCTTTAACGTCAGGGGCCCCGGTGCACAGGACAACAAAAAAAGAAGGGGGGATAGCGTTAAAATGAAAAATGTTTGTTTCATGGTCGTAAATATTTTGGTAAAAATCATTTATAAAGTTCGGGCGGGCAAGGTGAAGCGCGTTTCTTTTGCGCCTGTTCCCCTTCTTTAAGGCTTTGTGCCTCCCTTTCCTTTTTGTCTTCTTGTGTTTCCCGATCGGTGGCCTTTTCTTTTTCCCCGGGCCAATGGTAAATGAGCTGCCCAGATGGCTGTACGAACGGTGGCCGACCTCCCCCTTGCCCCGTAAACCGGGCTTTTGGACAGCGTGCCCGCTTGTAGCCGTTGTCCGTGAACCTGTACGGGCAGGGTATGCAAGCTGTCCCATAACGAAAAAGAAAACCATGGCAATTAAAGTATATGTCTTTTTTCTCATCTCAATGTTTCTATATCATCGGTGTTGGCGGTTTTTTTCAACCAATATCGTAGGCCTTGAACAAACGCCGGAACTTTTTCCGGATGTTCTTTTGGTAATAGCCCCCCGGGTCCTTGCCCTCCAACAACCCCTTGAATATTTTTAGCGGCACGTCGAAATACCGGTATATCGTACCATCACAGGTAAGGATATCCAATACTTCGGTGGGCCCGTTGTAGTCATAGCCTTTTATAATTGCAGGTGTTGATTCGATTGTGTCCATGGCATTTTGTTTAAAAAAAAGGGGGTCATCCGGTCTCTCATGTATAACCGGTGACCCCCCGGTTGCTAATTTAAAAAAATTAAAAGAACGCTTTCTTTTTGTGTGCCACACTGCCACTATAAAGGCTCGCACCCTTTATCGCCATCGTGGCCGGCCGCTGCCAAAGTTCTTGTGATGGGCAGCTTTGTTGCTTTTTCAGGTCTAATACAGGTATTATAAATGATTGTCCCTTGTTTTGTGTTTATATACCGTGAATACTGTGATCAATACCAAAAACACGAACAGCACCACCAGGATGGCGGTATCCGACCCTCCGCCCGGTGACCCGCCATCCATAGGGTGGGGGACCTGTGCAGGAAGACGCCCAAAAAAAACAAATAGTGTGCACATTACCGTTATTGCCTTTGCCTTCATTTTCTAATTGTTTCGTTTTAAGGGCAAAATTAGTTGCCCGTGAACGGATTGCCAAATTTTTCGGTAAACAATAGGTTAACAAAGAAGTTTTTGAGGGTGTCGGTTTCGCTCGAAGCGAAACCGACACTTCTGTTGGGAACACTGAATAATGGAGCAAGTGTCCACACTTGCGTTGTGTTTTGCTTACCTACCATAAGTGCCTGTATGCATTTTGTGACTGTGGCGGGCAAATCAAATCAGGGGATTTGAACTCCGCCCGGCGTAGTCAGGAGACTACGCCGGGAATGGGGCTGCACCTGGCAAAATGGCAAAGCGTCCACGCTTGTGTGTTGGTCGCAGACCAAAAGTGCCTCGTTCCACCACAGATACAATCTGTGATGGGCGGGGTCTTGCAGACCAAAAGTGCCTTAATCCTTAGCCATTTGTTT
>JAJRTT010000234.1 GCA_024278155.1 Bacteroidota bacterium
ACCAACAACAGCAGTTCCCGAAGGAAAATCAGCTGCTCCCCAGTTTACAGTCCAATCTGCATTTTCGCGGAACTTCATTTCGACAATCCCATCAGGGGGATCCGATATATCATCGGCATCCGTAAGCGTGATAATCGTCGAAAACATGTCAGGGTTCATCGGATCCCGGTCCAGATAATGGTCTCCGGCCCAATTGTTGAACTCCCCGATCAGACTTACCATTCCACATTGGCTCATTGCAGAGAATGAGAAAAGGAATGCAGTCATCATTAAGAATAGTACTTTTTTCTTCATTTTGATAGAATTTAAATTAGTAAAATATTTAATTAAATTTCTGGCTAAAGTACTCATTTTTTCCCCAAGTTGGTCAAAACCCCCAACAAATTAATTTTTTTTAACACAAGCTAAAATAATAAATCGCCTAAATTATTTCCTGTCTTTTTTTTTTCTACTTTTGACTGCTCAATCTATTTACTATGTTTCACGAAAAACTAAAATGATGAAGAAACAATTACGAGGAATTTTAAAATTGACCTTATTGATTGCATTTCTGGTCGGCGGCCTGCTCGAAGCACAAGCCCAGGAACGATTGATAAGCGGAACGGTAACGGATGCGGAATCGGGTGAAACGCTGATTGGTGTGAACATTACTTTTGCAAGTGACCAAAGCCAAGGTACAGTTACCGATATTGACGGGAATTATAAACTTTCGGTACCCGATACACTTAAAGCTTTGAGTTTTTCCTATGTGGGCTACAACACTCAAATAATCGAAATTACCTCCACGACAATCAACGTGGCCATGAGCGCAGGGGAAACTTTGGACGAAATAGTTGTGGTGGGTTACGCCACGCAAAAAGCCAAGGAAGTAACCAGTGCCATTACCAGTGTTAAATCAGAGGACTTTAACGATGGGAACATCAACGACCCTATCCAATTGATACAGGGGAAAGTTTCCGGGCTTTCAATATCCAGGCCAGGTGCCGACCCAAACGGAGACTTCACGATCCGGCTCAGGGGGCTTTCCACTTTTGGGGGCAATACACAACCCCTTATTATAATAGATGGTGTGCAAGGAGCCTCCTTAAAGTCGGTCGATCCGGAAGATATTGCATCAATGGATGTTTTGAAGGATGCTTCTGCCGCTGCCATTTACGGGACAAGGGCCGCTTCGGGGGTAATCATCATCACCACAAAGAGAGGGAGCTATAAACCCGGCGAAAAACAATTTAATGTGGAATTCAACTCTAACGTGACAACAGAAAATGTTTTCAGGAAAATAAGTGTCCTATCGGCGTCCGATTATCTTACAATGCCAAACAGTACCGATTTTGGCGATGAAACCAATTGGACGGACAAAATAACACGGAGGGGGGTTTCCCAGGCTTATGGCCTTGCAGTCAACGGTGCTTCGGAAACGTCAAATTACAGGGTTTCCTTTAATTACCGTTCGGGAAATGGCGTGGTTCTCGGAACAGGTTATGATCAACTGAACGGAAGGATCAACTATACCAAAAAAGCATTGAAAGATAAACTCACTTTTGACTTTAACCTTTCAAGTACATTGAGGAACGAAGAATATAGCCCGGGCGAAGCTTTTGGGTTTGTTGCCAGGTACAACCCAACCGCACCTACACATGCCAGCGATGATTTCTCAAAAGAATGGGGCGGTTATTTCCAACGTGAGGCTTTTGCCTTTTACAATCCGTTGGCCGTAATTGAACAAAACACCCTGGAAGGGAGGAAAATAGATATTATCGGAAGCCTGAAAGCAACCTATGAAATCATTGATGGGTTAAAAGTAAGCGGGTTTTATTCCATTAACCAAACCAACAACCTATTTGGGCAGTACTGGAGCAAAAACAGTTATTGGACACCGTACGCAACAGCAAGCCATAAAGGTTTTGCAAAAAAAGAGACATCCGACAACTTCAACGATATATTTGAACTCATTGGTACTTATGAAAAAACTTTTGACAAACTTAAGTTTAAGGTTATGGGTGGATATTCATACCAAAACTTTATCAATGAAAGTTTTTGGGCCTTTGGAGAAGATTTCCTTTCTGACGGTTTTTCATACAATAGCCTTGGTTCTGCTTCAGGGGAAATAAGCAACAAAGAATCCATGGGCAGCTATAAAAGCGGCAGCACATTGATCGGCTTTTTCGGGCGCGCCAATTTAAACTGGGACGAGACCTATTTCCTTACGGCAAACTTTAGGAGGGATGGATCTACCATGTTTGGCATTAACAACCAATGGGGAAATTTCCCCGGAGTAAGTGCAGGTATTGATATTGCAAAACTTGTGGAAATCCCTGCTGTTGATCGTCTAAAAATAAGGGGGAGCTACGGTGTAACAGGAAATTTACCTCCCCAACCCTATCTGGCACAAGACCTTTGGAATGTCACCAACGAAAACTTCTTCTACAATGGCCAATACATCCAGGCTTATGCCCCGGTCAGAAATGCCAACCCAGACCTCAAATGGGAAGTGAAAAAAGAAATTGACATTGGTATTGACTTTTATTTACTCGATTTCAGGCTTGGTGGCAGCATTGACTATTACACCAGCACAAGTTCTGACTTAATGCTTAATGCACGTGTTGCAGTTCCACCGTTTCCCTCAGAATGGATGGTGCTAAATCTTGGTGAATTACAAAACTCCGGTCTTGAATTTGCCATAAACTACAAAGTGATTCAGGGAGATAATTTTAAGTGGTCAACTGACTTTAATTTCACAAAATATTTTGCGACCAAGCTAACGAAAATCACAAGTGAGCTATCGGGAAGCGATGAATTGTTTTATGGCTACCTTGGTGCTCCATTCCTAACGGGCGTAAGGACAATCAGACTTGTAGAAGGTGGTAACGTGGGCGAAATCATTGCCCCAATCTATGCAGGTGTTGACAGCACAGGGGCCATTCAAATCGAAGATATTGATGGGGATGGGGAACAAAACCAGCAAAAAGACGTGAAAGTCGTGGGAAGCGGATTGCCCACGTTCCAACTTGGTTGGGGAAACACTTTTACCTATAAGCAGTTTTACCTGAACTTCTTCCTACGGGGCGTTTTCGGGCATTCACTCGTAAACGTGAACAATGCCCGCTACGGTGTTCCCGTGGTTATGGGGATCCAGAGTGGAATGGAACAGGCACTGGATTACCTTGATGCTTCGGACGGACCGGTTTACTCAGATGTGCATGTGGAAAAAGCGGATTTTGTTAAACTCGACAATTTTGCATTCGGTTATAGTTTCCTTTTCCCGGAAAGCAAGTACTTGTCGAAGGTCAAAGTGTTCGTTTCAGGGCAAAACCTGTTTACCATTACCAATTATTCGGGTACCGATCCCGAGGTACGGTATGGTGATGCCTATGACAACAACAATCCCCTCGCACCTGGAATCGACAGGGAAAACACATACTTCAGTACACGAAGTTTAACTTTTGGCGTCAATGTTTTATTCTAAAAATAAAAAAAACTATATATCATGAAAAAATTCATATTACCGATAAAAATATTGTTGATCACCCTTGCAATAATGGTTTCGCAGCAATCATGTACCAAATTGGAAGAGACAGTTTATTCGGACCTTACCGGGGAAAAACTATTCGAAAACCCCGACAACCTTATTTTTGCCTTTGGGCTTGCCTATACCAACCTTTACCAATTAGTTGGACATAAATACGGAATGGTCGGGATAGATGCCGGGACCGATTTGATGATCGTACCTCAAAGAGGTGGAGACTGGCTCGACGGTGGTGAATGGCACCGCTGGCACCGCCACACCTGGACACCTTCCGAAGGATATGTGGCCAGATGGTGGAACATACTATATTATGGGGTCAACACATGTAACCGCCTGATATTTACATTTGAGAACCTTGAAGATGTGGAAACCGAAGGTGCTATTTCTGAATTAAGGGCACTCCGTGCTTTATATTATTATTGGTTGGTTGACCTTTATGGAAATGTACCTATCATTACAAAGTTTGATGTTCCCGTGGATTTCAAACCGGAAACCAACAGCCGTCAGGAAGTTTATGATTTTATCGAATCGGAACTCCTTGAAGTCAAAGATAATCTGTCAAGGGAAACAGGGCTGAACATGTACGGAAGGGTCAATTACTATGTGGCCAATATGATCCTTGCCAAACTATACATCAATGCAGGGGTTTATACCGGAACAGACCAGTGGCAAAAGGCCCTTGATGCCTGCGACACCATCATTGCCTCGAACGAATACAGTCTGTCAGGCGATTTTTTCGATAATTTTGTTGCGGATGCTTCAGGGTCACCGGAAGTTATCATGGGAGTCCCATTTGACCGTGTAGATGCACCTGCTTTTGAAATCCACCTGTTCACGCTCCATTATAACCTGGCCGCCAAGTACGGATTTACCGATGGCACCTGGAACGGCATCTGTGCACAAGAGGCATTTGTCAATTCCTTCCCGGAAGGCGACCTGCGGAAAAACGGCTTATTGTTCGGGCCTCAGTTCGACAATGACGGCAACCCTATACAGGATCCGAGTTACGAACAGTTTGACCCAACGGATCCTACCAAGCCCATTGACCCTGACGGGACCAACCTCAACCTGACACCGGAAGTGAATATGCTGGAGCCCAATTGCCTTAGGCAAGCAGGGGCACGTATTGCAAAATTCCCGTTTATCGAAGGGAGCGACCGCTATACAAGCAACGACTTCCCCATTTTCCGGTATGCAGACGTATTGCTTATGAAAGCCGAGATACTTGTACGCATGGGCGGCGATTTAAGCGAAGCCCTTGGGTTGGTAAACCAGGTCCGTGCAAGGGCGGCGGCCCCCGCATTAAGCGAGGTAACCATGGAAAATTTGTTGGCCGAACGCGCCCTTGAACTATATGCCGAAGGTTTCAGAAGGTCTGACATGATCCGCTTTGGTGTTTACTTTGATACCCGTTGGGAGAAAGACGAAATTGATGATGACCACGTAAGTATCTGGCCCATTCCCGAAG
>JAJRTT010000235.1 GCA_024278155.1 Bacteroidota bacterium
CCGGACGTGATCGTGATAAACGACATGGACACAGACGAAAAGGGGCGCAACGAAAAACGGATGGACGATGACTGGAAATGGATAGAGAAAGCGCTTATTTTCACGGCCTCGGTGAGCCAAAACCTGCGCATTGTCTTCCTCGGCAACATCATAAGCAAAAAAGGGATCATCGCCAGGGCGATGAAAAAGGCCGACCACGTGGACATTATCAATATCCGCGACAAAAACGGCAAAAGCACCTGGCCCGAAAAAAACAGCGAGGCGGACATAGACTGGTTCATAAAACGGCTGAGCTACATCGCCATACAACAGGAGTTTTTCAACAACCCCATCACCGAGGGGAGCGTGTTCAGGGAGATGCAGTACAAAAAACTGCCGCCCATAAGCGCGTACAAGTTCCTGGTGATATATACCGACCCATCCTTTAAGGAGAGCCGCCGCAACGACTTTAAGGCGACCGTGCTGCTGGGCAGGCACAAAAACGAATACCATGTGATCAAGGCATTTTTAAAGCAGACCACCACATCCGAAATGGTAAGCTGGATGAAAGCTTTGTACGAATATGTGGGCGGACGGGCACCGGTATATAATTACATGGAGGCCAACGCAACGCAGGATACCATACTGGAAAAGGCCAAACTGGTGATAATGGACAACGGCTGGGACTTTTCCATAACGGGCGACTACCGCAAAAAGGGCGACAAGTTCAGCCGGATAGAATCGGCATTGGAGCCCCTGAACCGGGAGGGAAAGTTGTTCCTGAACATAAGGGAAAAAGACAACGAGCACATGAAACGCCTTGAGGAACAGTTCCTCGCCCTGGAACCCCAACTGATGGCACACGATGACGGGCCCGATGCCGTGGAAGGGGGCTTTTGGGTACTGAACAAAAAACTGCAGGCACAAATGCCGCCCGTGATTGGCAAAAGGGGGCACGGCAGTTATAGGAACAAAAACAGGTATTAAAATGAAAGACAAAAAATTTAAAATCAATCTCCCGGCATTGCCTCGTCAATTAAACGATCAAAATCATCTTTTAACCAAGGATGGTTCAAAAGGATTTTCTGATACCTAGTTTCGTAACCGGCTTTCAGGTGTTTTGAAACCTCTTTTGCAAAACCAGGCTTCACAATGTCAACATAAGAAAGCATACTGCTCTCTAATACTGAAACTTTGGCTTCTAAAACTAAAACTTTGGCTAAAAGATTATTCAGTGCCTCATCGTAACTAATTTCCATAATCTTGAATTTTAAACAAAACCGTAAATATAAACAAAAATGGCATTCCTTACCGAAAACGAACTGAAGACACTGCAACATGCAGAGATAATAACGGCAATTACAAGAGCTGATGACACTATTGTGCCGATGATGATTGATGAAAGTATTGCCTATATGAAGGGCTACCTGAACGCCCGCTTTGATGTGGCGGCAGAGTTCGCCAAAGAGGGCGGCGAACGCAACATAGTGCTGCTGAAGATACTGAAGGCAATGGTGATATATGAGATTTACAGCCTTGCCAACCCGGCAAAAATGACGGAAGTGGTAAAGGAGAACAACGCCCGGGCAATGAAATGGCTCACCGAGGTGCAAAAGGGAAACGTAAACCCCGACCTTGACATCCCGGACCCGGACGATGACACACAATACATAAAATGGGGCGGCAACAAAAAGAAAGAAAACCATTATTAACACGTAACAAAACAAAAAACCATGTTAGCAAATTTTGAGACATCCATCACCATAAAAGAAAAGGTGGTAAACGGTACGGCAGTGGAACGGACGATCACCGAAAAAGACACTGACGGCAAAGAAACGGTGATATACAGCGACTATAAAGACCTCCGTGTGTTTGCCAATGAAAAGCACCAAAACCCTTTGGATAAATTCCTTTTGTCGCTATATGAACAGCCCAACGGCCTGAAGCACCGAAGAGGCGATATTTGCGATACGTTCGGCCTTTTCGGGCGCAGAAGGGCGCAGCCCCTCAATTTCAAGCAAAAGCTTTTCGATGTTCTTTTTAAGAAGTTCTTCCTGAGCGGCATAGCCGCCGCGGTTGACCATATCAAACGCCTCAACGTAAAGGACAAGATTGATAGAGGATTGCTGTAACATGGTTTTTGAAAGCAACCCGACACGTTCAAAATACAATATCAATGAATACACAACATCATAACCAAGGTTTGAAAGTGCGGCAAGTTCTTTTAGGCTTTCCCTGTGCGGGCGTTCGGCGGGCATCCTTGCGCACAACACTTTCAACAGGGCATCTTTTTCGGTGTAACTTAATTTCATGGGCAAAAATTTATCAGCAAAAATAAACAAAAATGGCAAGAAAATCAAAAGAAGGCGAAAAGGGCATCATTGTCCAACAACTGAACATCAGGCAGGTGAACCGCACAAGCCAGGACATAAAAACATGGCGCAACGCCATACGGGCCGCCGAGGGGCAAATGCACAACCGTACGCTGCTGTACGACCTGTACAGCGACGTAATGCTGGACGGCCACCTTACGA
>JAJRTT010000236.1 GCA_024278155.1 Bacteroidota bacterium
ACCATAGCAATTTCCGGCGGTAAACTTTAGGTTGACTTCAGAAAAAAGGGGCTTTTTCCCAAATTGGATGGCAAGGTTCGAAACAGTAATCATATATCTAAATTTTATGTTTAATCAAGTTGGTGACAACACCAAACTGGCGCAACCAATAAACCCCAATTGTATAGTGTTTTTTATTGGGCGGCAAAAGTAGCATTATTTCAATATAAATTTACAAAGAGGTGCGAATTTGGAAATTGCCGGTTTGGTTCACTTTAATTTGGATTTGTTTCATTATCTTTGCATTTAAACAAAACAAGAATGGAAGAAAACACGGTTAATGAGCCTTTAGGGCAATACGGCAGGCCTGTCGGTTTTGATCAGGTGTGGCAAATGTTTCAGGAAACGGACAAGCAGTTCAAGGAAACCGATAAGAAAATCAAGGAATTGTCAATGTTGTTCACTTCGCAGTGGGGGAAATTAGTTGAATCCCTGGTTGAAGGGGATCTTGTGAACATATTGAACCAATGGGGAATCCAGGTCGAAAAAACCATTCAACGTGTAAAAGGAAACCATAAGGGGCAAAATTTCGAATTCGACATCCTAGCCATTAACGGGAAAGAAATAGTAATCGTTGAAGTTAAAACGACATTACGGGTACAGGACGTGAACCATTTTCATGAAAAATTGTGGAAAGCAAAACAATTCATGCCCGAATACAACGACAAACAAATCTACGGTGCAATGGCTTTCGTTATTGCCGAAGGGGCAAGTGAACGGATGGCAGAAAACCAAGGTTTTTTTGTTATCAGGGCAACGGGCAATAGTTCATCGATCGTCAATAAAAACAGTTTTAAACCAAAAGCTTTCTAAATACATTTTTAAAAGGCAATAATGCCGTACAACAAAAAACCCGTAATCATTACGATTACGGGTTTTTGTATTTAGTATCTTATTTCTGATCCCGTAGCTACGGGAGTGCGTTTTTCCATACAAACTTCCGTTGGTCGTTGGCAAGACATTTTGTTTTACGAAGTAAGGTACATCCTGTTAATCTTGTTAATCCTGTCAAAACTATTGTGGCTTGTCCACGTTGGGATTATAATCAAAAACTACTCTTTCAAAATACCTTTTGAGATTACCAATCTTTGGATTTGGTTCGTGCCTTCATAAATCTGGCAAAGTTTTGCATCGCGCATCCTTTTTTCCACACCAAATTCCCATGTGTAACCATCGCCGCCCATGGCCTGTACGGCATCGGTGGTAACTTCCATCCCAATATCGGAGGCATAAAGTTTCGACATGGCCGAAAGCTTGTTCAATTTCTTTTTGTCATGGTCGTAAGCCCAGGCAGCGTACCAGGTAATCATACGGGCTGTTTCCACTTTTGTGGCCATATCGGCAAGCATAAACCCAATAGCCTGGTTGGAAGCGATCGGCCTTCCAAACTGCTTCCTGTTCTTTGTCCAATTTTTTGCTGTTTCGTAAGCTGCCCGCGCATTTCCAATGCTTAATGCAGCAACGCCGGTGCGTGTTCGATCGAAGGTCTTCATGGCAAAAATAAACCCATATCCCTCCTCGCCTATCCTATTGGCAACAGGCACTTCCACATCGGTAAACACAATCTCATTTTGGACAGATGCCTTCTGCCCCATCTTGTTCAAATGCGGTTTAAACTCAATTCCAGGACTATCGGAAGGGACCAGAAAAGCGGTAAGGCTACGCGAACCTTTCTCGGGATCGGTAATGGCAAAAACAGTCATAAAAGTCGAGACTTCCGCATTTGTGATAAAACGCTTTTCCCCATTTATAATGTATTTGTCACCTTTCCTGATGGCCGTGGTCTTGATGCCCTGCACATCAGAACCGGCATTGGGTTCGGTAAGGCAATAAGCTGCAACCCCTTTCACTTCGTTTATCAGGCCAAAAAATTTCTTCTTTTGTTCCTCGTTCGCACCAATGTAAAGTGGGGTCAGGGCCAGCGTATTGGCATCGATACAGATTCCGATACCCACACAACCTGCACCCAATTCCTCGGATGCAAGTGCCCCATCCAGGAGACTGTGTTCATGCCCGCCATAAATCTTTGACATGGGCCCGTTCATTATCCCTTCATCGTATGCAGCTTTTACCACATCCCAGGGAAATTCGGCCAGCTCATCATACTTCAAACTGTTTGGCAACATATAACGGTCAGAAAAATCTTTGTACTTTTCAATAATCCCTAATTGTTCATTCGTTAATCTAAAATCAATCATAGTCGAGTTTTATTTTTATTGTTTATATTTGATTTGTTTTTTATTCTATTTCAATCGGGTTGTCAAGGCTTTTGTTATATTGCTTCATGGCACGCATACTCATGCCCATACTGGAAAACCCACCATCATGGAAGATATTCTGCATAGTGATCTTCTTCGTTAAATCCGAGAACATCGCAATGGTGAAATTGGCACATTCTTCTGCCGAAGCGTTTCCGAGGGGCGACATACGATCGGTAAAATCCATTAGGCCGTCCATCCCTTTTACTCCCTTGCCGGCCGTTGTCCTTGTTGGCGATTGTGAAATCGTGTTCACCCTGATTTTCTTTTCGCG
>JAJRTT010000237.1 GCA_024278155.1 Bacteroidota bacterium
GAAAAAAGAAGGTATTTCAGGGCGCATTATGATTTTATCAGGACAGGGGCCATGTTCGAACCGCGCGGCCATGCAGATATGTATGGCGCTATAATTACTGAGCCCACAACTGATGATGCCGATTTTGGGGCTTTCTTTTTGCACAATGAAGGTTATAGTACAATGTGCGGCCATGCCATTATTGCATTGACAAAACTGGTTTTGGATACGGGGATGATAAAAAAGGAAGGCGACAATCCCGAACTGGTAATCAATGCCCCTCCCGGAAAAATCCATGCAAAGGCTTTTCGTGAAAATGGGGCCGTTACAAAAACCTCTTTTAAAAATGTCCCCTCTTTTCTTTATTTGAAGGATGGGGAAGTCGATGTCCCCGGAATTGGAAAGGTGGAATTCGACATTGCCTATGGAGGTGCATTTTACGCTTTTTGCGAAGCGGAAAAACTTGGTTTGAAGATGGAAGGGGCCAATTATAACAAACTGATTGATTATGGCCGGAGGATAAAACATGCCGTGAAGGATCGATTTGAAATAAAGCATCCCTTTGAAAAAGACCTGGGTTTTCTTTACGGGGTCATATTCACCGGAAAGGCAAAAGATCCGGCCAACCATAGCCGCAATGTGTGTATATTTGCCGATGGGGAAGTTGACAGGTCGGCAACCGGTTCGGGCGTGAGTGCCAGGGCGGCCTTGCACCATGCGAAAGGGGAATTGCAGGCCGGGGAGAAAATCACCATCGAAAGTATCCTCGGGACAACCATGGACGTGGAAGTAATGGAAACCACGGAATATGGCAAGCACAAAGCAGTTGTCCCACAAGTGACAGGGACAGCATTTATAACCGGGCAAAATGAATTTTATTTCGACCCGGCGGATCCTTTGAAAGCTGGGTTTATCTTTCGATAGGTCATATCGCCTTTGGCATATTATGAATGAAGAAGATGGTACATTTCATAATGTTAGGTTTAATTGGCAAAAGGCCTAAGGGTGGGAAAGAACAGGAAAACAATCGAATAATGAAAGGAAAGAACAAAATAATCAAGGTTCGAAATCTACCAATATCAGTTACTTATAAAAACAGTATCGATAAATTAAAATAACAACCATGTTAAAAAAACTCTTTACATTTCTGATTGTCCTGATATTTGGATTTCAGTTCAACATGCTGGCATGTACGATTATCGTTGTTGGCAAAAATGCCACGGCCGATGGTTCCAATATAATTTCGCATACCGATACCGGCCCCGATTCCCGGATATTTGTTGTCCCGGCACAAACCTTCAAACCGGGCGATAAGGCCGCCGTTTATTGGGGGATCCAGGATGCCGACCGGGCCATTGACGATGATGGGATTATCCTCGGTTATATCCCACAGGTGGAAAACACCTACAAGTATTTCCAGTCGGCTTATTCGCATGTGAACGAATATCAGCTTGGGATCGGCGAAAGCACCACGGCTCAACGTGACGAGCTGATTTGCACACGTGAGAACGGGGAACAAATAATGACCATTGAGCAGGCGCAGATTTTTGCGTTGCAGCGTTATAAAAATGCCCGTGAAGCCGTTCAGTTTATCGGTGATTTGATGATGGAACATGGTTTTCTCCCTTCGAGCGGGGATGGCTCCGAAACCCTTGTGATTGCCGATACGGAAGAAATATGGGTGTTCGAGGTATTTGGTATCGGTCCCGGGTGGAAGGCCGGAAGTGGAAAGCCCGGTGCAATTTGGGCCGCCCAAAGATTGCCCGAAGATGAGGCCACCATCATCCCTAATTGGAGCATTATCAAGCAGATTGACAAAAAGGACAAAGAGAATTTTATGGTTTCAGATAATTATATGCAGGAAGCAATTGACCGTGGATGGTACGATCCCGGTTCCGGGATGCCGTTTATCTGGCAGGAAGCCTATTCGCCTTTGCCGGTGGAATATGCAACAAGCAGGTTTTGGCTTTTTCATCAGACTTTTGCTCCAAATTACCGTGAATGGCCCGACCGTTTTATGGACGAGACCAATTACTACAAAGGGATAAGCCCCTATTTCCAGATTGTAGAGCCTTTGTCGATTTACCCTTTTTCGGTGAAACCTGAAGAAAAAATATCTGTAAGGGATTTAATTGCTTTCCAGCGTTCCACCTTTGAAGGTACGATTTACGATATGACCGCAGGCCCCGAATGGTTGGTCCCCGATGGGAAAGGGGGATATGTGAAAAGCCCTTTGGCAACCCCCTTCCCAAGCAGCGATTTGCGAAAACTGTTGAAGATGACCTATCGTCGTCCTGTTGCCCGTCACCGGGGGCATTATGGAATGGTGTTGCAACTGCGCGACTGGCTGCCGGATGCAATTGGTGGTGTTTATTGGGTTTATCTCGATAATCCATATTTTAGCCCTTATGTCCCGATTTATGCCGGGAATTTGTCGGTTGCCGAAACCTACAAAACCTACGACCCAAACAAATACGATGAAAAATCGGCGCGCTGGGCAATTGATTTTGTGGACAATCTGGCGAACCTGAGTTTCCAGGATATTGCCGAAGATGTCCGGGAAGTACGGACACCTTTTGAAGACGCAATATTCAACGATCAAAAATCCATTGAAGATAAAGCCCTTCAACTCTACAAAGAAGACCCAAAGGCCGCACAGGCATTCCTCACAAAGTATTCCAACGCATTGATGGACGATGTTACGGAAATGTTCCTCGATTTAAGGAACCGGATCATTACGGATTATACGAATAACCATGAATAAAACTACACAAATGAAAAAATCAAAACGAACAATCAATGCAATATTATTTGTTGCGGCCCTTATGTTTGCAATTTCCTGTGGACAACACTCAGAAAACAAGAATGATAACGACAAAGCTTCAACGGTAGCTGATGAAGAGCAGCATCATGCTACGGATATCGGTGTAAGCCTTGATAACGGAAAACCATGGATTGCCAATCCCGAGACCACCAGTGGGATTAAGAATATGATTAAGCTAACCAAATCCTTTACCGACAAAGAGTCGCTTGAGGCTTTTGCAATATTGAATAAAAACCTGATTGAAGAATTCAATGAAATCTTCAAACAATGCACCATGACAGGTGAAGCACATAACCAGTTACACAATTACCTGCACCCCCTTAAAGGGATAATCGACGATATTGGTTCTTCTGATATTGAAAAATGCAGGAAAAGTTTTGACAAACTGCAAAAGCATCTTGCCGAATATTCAAAATACTTTGTGAATGAATAATCAATGCCTGGCTATTTAGTTTAATGGATTTGCTGAACCCTAAACATATTTATTGGTTTGCCCCATACAATCCAGTCTGTCCCAGCACAAGGTACAGAGGGGTTTACCCTTTGGATTACCTTTGCAAGTTTGGAATAGGGCACGATTTTTTTTATCCTGAAAGAGGAGTAAAGAGTATATTCCATTTCCTGTTTATGTTTTTTTCGATATTGCTTTTTAGGCGAAAGCATTCTTTAATTGTTTTTCAGAAGATTATTACAAATCGCTATTATGCAAATATGCTTAAGCTTTTGCTTTTTATAAGAAGGGAAAATACCATATATGATTTTGACGATGCTGAATATTTAAGAAACCCGGATTCTACTTTGATTTACTTCTTGAAGAATTCCGCAATCATAACTGTTGGAAGTCAGGCCTTGAAGGAATATGCACAAAAAATCAACAGTAACGTCCATTTGCTGACATCACCGGTATATTCCCATTCTTGCCAAAAGAAGAACAGGAATTCGAAATTTACAATTGGTTGGGTCGGTGATTTTGGAAACGGGAACACTCGTACTAAGGGTTTTTCCCACAAAACAAGTCTTTATTCATTATTGTTCCCGGCAATCAAAGAACTGCAATGTAAGCTGAAATTGGTTCTAATAGGGGTAAAGGAGAAAAATGATATTCCTGAAATAAAAGATTATTTTAAAAACTCAAAGAATGTAGAGATTGTAATACCGGAGAACTTGAATTGGGAAAATGATGTATGGGTATATAAAGAAATCCAGGGTTTTGATGTTGGTGTTTCCCCAATGGTTGACCATGAATTCAACAGGGCCAAATCTGCATTTAAAGCAAAACAATACCTTTCATGTGGGGTTCCGGTAATTGCCAGTGACATTGGCGAAACCTCAAAGTTTGTAATTGATGGGTATAATGGATTGCTTTGCGTGTCAACAAATGGCTTTGCAAAGTCAATTGAAAGAATAATGAACCAATCAGATAACGAATATGCAGAAATGTGCAAAAACGCCTATGAAACCAGGGATTCTTTTTCTTTGGAAAAATATTGCAAAAGGATTTTGGAATTATACATTAGCCACAATAAGCTTTCAAGATTAAAGAAACGGGATATAATAAACAGCGACCCTGAAGAATTGGTGCATATTGATTGGTATTCTGAATGGAAACCAAATTTGTAATAATTTTGTGCTATGAACAATAAAAAAAAAACCGGCCTCTTTTTCGGTTCCTTCAACCCGATACATATCGGGCATTTGATCATTGCCAATTA
>JAJRTT010000238.1 GCA_024278155.1 Bacteroidota bacterium
GAAAATGCCGACGAGGAGAAAGAAATAAAAATCGTATTGCCGGAATTGTATTTTGAAAAAGGAAAAACAAAAAACCCCATTTAAAAAATAGTGCACCTGACTGTTCAATAGCAGAACAGGGCCTTGTACCAATACATAAAAAGCCCAAAGCAAAAAACACTAAGGTTCAAGTTTTCCCCAATTATAAAGAGTTGCAACCGTAGTTTTACCTCCTAATTCCTTGAAATGTGCGGCTGCATTTAGAGCCCCATGGTATTTTTCAAATTCATTCTTTGTAAATAAAAAAGGATTTTTTTGCAGTAATTTCTTTTCGTTAAGAAGTATTTGTTTTTAGTAGTTTTGCAAACCTTAAATGAAAAACGACCTCAACATATTGCCATTGAACAACTGGCTCGACCTGGATGGTTCCCCATTGATCATCAGTGGGCCGTGCAGTGCCGAATCGCAGGAACAGATGCTTTCCACTGCCCGACTGCTAAAAAAAATACCTGAAGTCAAGATATTCCGTGCCGGGATTTGGAAACCCCGTACACGTCCCGGATCATTTGAAGGTGTTGGCGAAAAAGGCTTAAAGTGGTTGCGGGAAGTAAGGGGAGAAACAGGTTTGCTCACAACTGTGGAAGTGGCCAACCCCAAGCATGTGGAACTGGCATTGAAAAACGATGTGGATATTTTGTGGGTCGGTGCCCGAACCGTTGTGAACCCCTTTTCGTTACAGGAACTGGCCAGTGTCCTGCAAGGGGTCAATATCCCTGTAATGGTAAAGAATCCCGTAAGCCCCGACATTGGGCTTTGGGCCGGGGCGATAGAAAGGATGGCATTGTCGGGGATCAATAAACTTGTTGCGATCCACAGGGGATTTTATTTTTTCAACAAAACGCCTTTCAGGAATGCGCCCATGTGGGAAATCCCCATCGAATTGAAACGGCGTATCCCAAACCTTCCAATAATCTGCGACCCCAGCCATATTTGTGGGAAAAGGGAACTGCTGAAAGATGTGGCACAAAAAGCCCTTGACCTGGAAATGGACGGGCTGATGATCGAATCGCACATTGACCCCAACAAGGCACTTACCGACCCGCAGCAACAGATCACCCCTTCAAACTTGAAGGTTTTGTTGCGTTCACTGGTTTCCAGAAAGCCACAAGGAAATGTGGAGTTTGAAACAAAGCTGGAAAAATTGCGGTCGGAAATCGACAAAATCGATGCGGAATTAATTGATATCCTTTCAAAAAGGATGGGCATCATTGATGAAATCGGGGCTTATAAAAGCCAAAACAACATTACGATCCTGCAACTTAAGCGCTGGGGGCAAATTGTCGATGATCGTCTGAGTTCAGGTTTGGAATCCGGGCTACATGAAGAATTTCTTCAAAAACTCCTGGAAATTGTCCATGTGGAATCCATCCGCCGGCAAACAGAAATATACAAGCAAAACAACGGTAGAAAAAATACAAATTTGTAGATTGGATTTTTTCCTTTATTTTTGTGTGTTAATTGTACCTTAACATATATGATTTTACACCTAAAAAATAAATCATGACATTTCTCCAGTACAGTATCTCATTGTTTTTAGGGCCATTTCTTGCCGGTTTGATTTTTTTATTGATTTACAGGAAACGAGGAAGGGACCGCTATCAAAAACTCATAGCCTCTTTTATCTGGGGCATGTCCAGTATTGTGGTTGTAACCCTGTTTCAATACATTGCCTATAATTATGGGCTGCACCCCGAGAAAAACCTGCGACAAAATATTTTCTATTCTTTTATAGTAATCGGTATTGGTTCGGAACTTGGGAAATACATTGTCCTGAGATATATTTACTTCCCCAAGGATACTTTTAAAGGCCCGATAGATGGGATTGTTTACAGTGTATTTATCTCCATGGGTTTTGCCACAATTGCAAATATACTCTATTTCACATTGCCCTTTTTTAAGGAAATCAGCTTTAGCTATTCGATTACGATGGTTATCTCAAATCTATTTATTGCCATGATAATGGGGTTCTTTGTGGGTATTGCCAAATCGAGGAACAATAAATTCGTGGATTCGTTAACAGGTCTTTTCGGTGCGGCCTTTTTTCATGCACTGTACTCCTTCTGTTCCATTGCCCATGATTACAAGCTGCTCCTTTTCCTCAGCATCGGGACTTTTATTATCGTGATTTTGCTTTACTATAAAGCATTTGAACTGAACGAAGAGCGAAAAAGAACCGGAGGTTAAACCCTTAATCCAACCTGTACATTTTCCCGGGCAAACTGCTAACTATTCCTTCAAATTCAAGGTTCAGAAGTACCGCGGCAATTTTACTTCCGGTAAAACCCGATTTTATTGTGATCGTATCAATATGGGTTTCTTCGTTTTCCTTTAGGATTTCCACGATTTTTTCCTGATCGGGGGAAAGTTCCACAAACAATTTCCTTTGTTTTGCCGGCTTTTTTGATTCGGGCTGCCACTGCATCATCAATATCACATCTGCTGCCGATTGCATCAATGCGGCCCTGTTGGTTTTGATGAGCATATTGCAACCTTCGGAATATTTACTGTGCAGTTTTCCAGGAACCGCAAATACATCACGGTTGTAGGAATTGGCAATCCCTGCGGTAATGAGCGCGCCTCCCCTTGCAGCCGATTCGATAACGATGACGGCATCGGCCAAACCCGCCACGATCCGGTTCCTTTTCGGGAAATTTTCCCGGTCGGGATTGGTATTGCTCATGAATTCGGTCAATAGCCCGCCCTGGTTCCCCATTTCTTTTGCGAGGTTTCTGTTATCTGCGGGATACAATCGGT
Organism: Bacteroidota bacterium; assembly: GCA_024278155.1. Taxonomy (GTDB): domain Bacteria; phylum Bacteroidota; class Bacteroidia; order Bacteroidales; family JAADJA01; genus JAADJA01. Next base: position 2,794 of record JAJRTT010000238.1, read on the forward strand.
CGAGGCCATGGGCAAGCACACCTACGGTATTCAAATCGTTTTTCAGGGCAGCTTTATGGGAACACGTATCAATACCATATGCAAGGCCGCTAACAATCAGGGTATCCAGGCTTGCCAACTCCTCTACAATCTCATTGCAAATGCGACGGCCATAATCCGTGGCCCTGCGCGTTCCCACAATACTTACCACTTTCTCGGAATTCAAATCGGCATTTCCTTTGTAATAGACCATCATTGGGGCATCCGCACAATGGTTTAGCCTACGGGGAAATGATTTGTCCAAATAAAACAATGGGGAAATCTTGTGCTTTTCGATGAAAACGATTTCTTCCTCGGCACGTTTTAAAACAGATTGGGAAACAATGGAATTGACAGTGGAGGAACCAATCCCGGGGATTTTCAACAAAGCTTCCTTCTTTTCCTTGAAAACAGCTTCAACGCCCCCACAATAGGAGATGAGTTTCCTGCCGTTAATATCGCCAACGCCGGGAATTAATGTTATGCCAATTTGATGAAGGAGCAAGGAGCTTTAAGTTAAAGGTTATGGGTTAGAAAAATCATGGGTTGATATCATATTTCAAATAATCTATATTATTAACCAAGAAATCACAAAGCCCAATCCCGAAGCTTCAGGACAAAAAAACAAATAAATCTAAATTTAAAAAACCAAAATCCAAAACAGGTTTTGTATTTGATATTTTGAGGTTTGGCATTTATTCGAAATTTGCTTTTCGTCTTTTCTGATTTTTTCAGTCAGGGGTTATGTGTAAATAGTTACCTGCCCTGCCGGGTCAGGCGGGTACGTTTGGGGTTGCTTTTTTATACTTCTTGAACATACTCCTCAACCGCAACTGCATTACCCCAAAAATGGCTTCTTTGAAAATCCCTCCGCTCATTTTTGAAGTCCCTTCGGTGCGATCGGTAAAAATAACATCCACTTCCTTGATTTTATAGCCCATCTTCCAAGCGGTGAATTTCATTTCGATCTGAAAAGCATATCCGATGAACTTGATTTTGTCCAGCTCAAAACTTTCGAGCACTTCCCTTCGGTAACAGACAAAACCGGCCGTTGTGTCCTGCACTTTCATGCCGGTTATCATCCGTACATAAACAGAAGCAAAGTAGGACATCAAAATCCGGCTCATGGGCCAGTTTACCACGTTCACCCCTTTGATGTACCTGGAACCGATGGACACATCATTGCCATCTTTTGCAAGGGCATCGTATAATCTGAGAAGGTCATCAGGGTTATGGGAAAAGTCGGCATCCATTTCGTTCACGTACTTGTAACCCCTTTCGAGTGCCCATTTAAATCCCGCGATATAAGCCGTACCCAGACCCAGTTTCCCTTTTCGCTCGTGGATAAACAGCTTATCGGGGAACTCCTTCATCAGCTTTTTGACAATATCTGCCGTTCCATCGGGGGAATTATCCTCCACGATCAATACATGGAATTCTTTGGGAAGGGAAAAAACCTTCCTTATGATTTTTTCAATATTCTCCTTCTCGTTAAAGGTTGGTATAATTACTAAAGTATCGCTCACGGTTCAGGTTATTTGAAAAGCATGAATCAAACGAATAATATACAAAATCAGTATTGTCCATCTCAATTGTTACAAGCGTCCTCGCTTGTAATTTTCTTACAATTATCCAATGCTACAAGCGTCCTCGCTTGTAATTTTCTATCCGCAAGCGTGGACGCTTGCTATATGTTTTAGTAGGACGCTTGCTACATGTTTTAGTGGACACTTGCCATATGTTATAGTAGATGATCGCTATATGTTTTATTGGATGATTTCTATATGATTGCAAAACTTATTTAATCAGTAATTTCTTCACACCATAATCGCTCCCACTGTTTATTTTAATTATGTACATGCCCTTATCCAGCATGGATGTATTGACCTTAAATTTGCTTCCGCTATTTTGTACTGAATATTGATTACTGAAAACGATTTGTCCTGCCAGGTTGCTTATTGTCAAGCCAAGCCCATTAACCAGGTTATTCAAAGCAGGAATATCAAGTGTGAAGTAAGCCGAGGCCGGATTTGGGTAAATAGAAATATTTGCTTTGCCAAACAAATCATTGATCCCCGCACCTAAATATGAGAAATCGGCATCTTCCATTTCCATGACATTTCCGGCAAGGTCTTTAATATTATCGACCGTAAGTGTATAATCCCCGGTCACCAACTTCGAAACCGTTAAATAAACAATGGCATATTGAATGGAATGCCTTTTGGCCTCAATCACGTTAATATCGTTGCTGATCGAATAATTTGCAAGTGTTTCGGCACTTTCCTCATCCAGTTTTTCAGAGAATGTTACCTTAACTATCGTATCGTTAATCGCCAAAACCCCGCTAAGTGAAGGTGGTATCAAATCCGTTCCCGGTATGACATCGCTTTCAAAACGAAGTTCGATTTTCCACTCATCAAAATCATAATTCAATGGGCCGGTAATGTCGTAGGCATCATTTTTAACAGGATCGTACACAAAGATAGATGTGTTGTGGACCTTCATCTCCCCTGAACCATCATTTACCGTCCACATATAATAATTTGATACATAATCATCCTCTGTACAAACTGCATTGCTCACTTTTATCAATACGGATTCGTAAGGCTCGCTCCCATCACCGGTATTAATAATTACTGGTTCCGGTAAATCATTGTTTGCCGAGATGAAATAATAATCGCTGATCTCTTTTATTTCTGTTTTGTTGTAATACTCTTCTATCAGCCCGGTAATAACGATACTGTCGCCAATGCTCGGGTTTCTTCCCGGATCGTACACAAAGATGCCGTTCCAATCGCCAGTCCCGTCCTGGATAAAATAGTTGTCGCCAAAGTTTGCGGTCACAACACCTGAGGTATTTACTATTTCGCCTTCGTAAGGAGAAACATCGGTTTGCCCTTGGATGTCGTAAACAGAAACGAGTTCACCATTGAAAATGGGTGCAACGTAGTAATTATACGTTATGGAAGATGCCGTGTTTGTCCCATCCGAAGCAACGACTTGATAGAACACGGTCTCGGCCCCGCTTTGTCCGGGGACATCAACACTGTAGGCGCCACCGCCCATATTGGCCATGTCCATAATATTTTCAAGGTTGTCATAACTTAAGCCCCAGTGCAATTTAATATCGGTGATTGCGCCCAATGTACTTGCAACGCTTGCATCAATCGTTACCACATCGTTTTCGACCGGGTTTACCGGGCTGATTTCAAAATCGGCAAAAGAAATAGCAGAAGCCTGTGCATCTCCCCAAATGAGATTTGCATATTCGGGGTTATCGATAAAAGGATTGCGGTTTTTTTGCCACGAGAAAATCACATTGTTGCGGTTGCGCTCAAAATCATCTGGCGGATCCATTTCGTTCCATTCGAGCAAAGTCGATAGTTTGCCATGTTCGGGCAGTGGATACGTATTTACATAATCCACGACAGTAAGGTTGCTTTCGCCGTTATTCCCTTCGTACCTTGTATCCATGTAGAAAATAATACGGGCAATATCGCCTTTAACCTCATCGCGCGCTTCCCATGTGGAATCGGTATAATAACAACCGGTGGCCACGTCGTGCTGTATGCCCCCATTCCCGAAGTCCTTGTTGCTCCTGTCCTGGTTTACGCTTGCAGCCGCAGGTTTAAGATTGTGCACATCGCCGTACATCGGCATCACATCGGCAAAGTTACCATGTGATTTTGCCCAAACGTGCTCACGGTTCAGTTGGAGGCCGCTATTGCCAAAATCGTTATTGGGGTGTGAAAAGCCGGTATAAACCTGGATAACATTATCAGGGTTTTCAGGGTCAACGTCCGATTGTTTGAATATCGTTTTAGAAGCAAAATAGGAAAACTGGACATGGTCGTCGATAATCCCGTTCAATGCTGTTTTTAAATCATCGCCATTGAGGCCTTCGGTCCCGTTATAGTAACCGGTGGGTTGCCCAAACAGCATCGCTGATGTGATTGTGGCAAATAATAAGAGTGTTAGATTTTTCATATACATTTTTATTGTTTTCTTCTAATTTCTTCGTTTTAAATATTAATTCTCAACGAAATATTGAACCTGCGCCCAAGACCAATAAACACACCGGCGGAATTGGCATCAAAACTACTGGAGTGGATCAGGAACGGATCATTGTTTTGGGCATCGGTAACAAAAACACCATCCAGTGCATTCAATACACTTGCCCTCAACTGCACACCTACTTTCTTCATCCGCCATGAATATCCCGTATGAAAATCTATGGTAAAATAATCAGGGATTTGCCATGACTGCCTGGGGTTTCCATTATCGTCAAATGCGCCCGGGTTATTTTCAGGATCGAGTTCAATCGGATTAAACTCGGAATAATTTTTCCCAAACCAGGTGAATACACCCGAGGCATATAAACCTCTGATAATCTCCCATCTCAAGCTCTCCCTGTTTTGGAATTGGGCGGCGTCCCCAACGTAAAGCCCCCTTGCGTCAAAAGCCTGCTTGCCAATAAATTCGGCATTGTCGTTATAAACAAGGGCACTGTCCTTTGAAGTCCATTTCCAATCGCCCAGGGACAACAAGCTTTCCAATACCAGGTTGTCCAAAATCTTATAGGCAAACTCAAATTCGATACCCTTGTGAAGGGCGTTCATTTTATTGATATTTACAGAATACCTGATATCCGGGTTTTTGGGATCAGGGAAAGAAGTAGCTCTGTCAGCGGGTTTGTTGTCCCAAATGGTATAATATGTATTGATGTTCAAGGTCATTCTGGGCAAAACATAACTGTAGCCAAATTCGATTGCCTTCACTATTTCATTCTCAATTGCAAGGAACAATTTATTCTGTCTGTCATAAACATTCTGGAAACGCTGTGCCTTGGACAAATAGCCTACGTTCATAAAAACGTTCATCCGTTCGTTCAGGTTATAATTGGCACCCCCTTTTACCGTAAACCCGGGAATGTATTTCCAATCTGTTTTGTTTACGCTGCCATCTTCCAGGGCGGGAAGAAAATAATCTATTCTTTGGTATCCTGAGGTGGAACCTGTGAGGTTTACAAAGGCCGTAAGGTTTCCGGTTTTATACTTTAATTGTCCGAACAATCCTCCCCAACGGACAAGTGCATCATTGTAATAACCTATTTTATCACCCTTGTATTTTTTTACGGTATCGCTTTCATTCTTATTCCCATCATCCAGAAAATAATTCCCCCCAAACAAATCTTCGATTTCACGGTAGTGCTCCCCTCTGTAAGTTCTTAAATCAATACCTCCAGATAGTGAAAAAGCATCATTTAGCGAATAGTCAAAAGTGGAGAGGAGACCGAGCCAAAAGTGGTTGTTGACAGCATTTCTCATTATCCCTGAAGATTCCTTGTCGTAATTCCATCCATATGGGATATTCATATTCGTATTGTACTTGGTTTGCAGGTCTTGCTGTCCGGTCTCAGGATCCACTGAGGGTGTGGGTGAAAACGAACGCCCCCCACCAGAACCGATTGAGAGATAAAGGATATTGGAAATATAAAGCTTCTCGTTCACGCTCCAGAAATCCCGCAAACTGAACAAGGGCTTATGGTAATAGTTATTGGCCGTACTTGTTGCCACTGCTCCGGGATAAATCGTATCGGTATCGGTGATATAGGCCCTGCTCAAATATCCCCAGTTGGGGTTATAACGGACACCCATATCTATAGGCAGTCCATAGCCACTCAGGGTATCAATAAAGCCGGGCCGCATCCCTGCCTTTACGGCATATGCACTGTCAAAAGTGGCAATGCTTTTTTTGTGGCTTCTTTGCCCGTGTTCCTGTGGGGCGCCCATGGCCGTAATGCTCAAAATATGTTTCCCTATTTCCTTGTCAACACGGAGGAAATAAAACCAGCCTTTGGTCCAGGTTTGGTCCACCCAGCCATCGCCTTGTTTATAAGAACCCGCAAAGGTAACCCCCCAGCCATTTTTAAGCCTGCCGGACGTCATTCCAAGGGAAGTCCGTAAAAAGCCATCGTTACCTACTTCCTGTTTAAGGCTGATCCCTTTTTTATTGTCGATCCCCTTGGTGGTGATATTAATTGTCCCACCAACGGAAGGGATGGCAAGTTTTGAAGCACCAAGCCCTCTTTGTATTTGTGTACCGCGCATTACGGCATCCAACCCAAACCAGTTGGACCAGTAAACCCAGCCGTTTTCCATATCGTTCACCGGGATACCGTCAAGCATGACCGCAACATTGCGCTGGCTAAAACCCCGGATGTTTATCCGTGCATCACCATCGCCCCCTCCTGATTGGGTGGCATAAACCCCCGGTGTCGAGTTTAGGATTAGGGGGATGTCCTGTGCGGCGAGTTGCTCCTGTATTTTTATGGGGGTGATATTTGAAAAGGCAACCGGGGTTTCCCGCGAAGTTGCAATATCGCCCACAACCTCCACTTCGGAAAGGGTAGTGTAGCCCAACTTAAAATCAGTGGTGGTTTTACCAGATTTGATTTCAATTTTTTTCTCGATGGGTTTATAGCCCACATACGAAACGGTGATGTTATACTGCCCGTATTCCAGCGTTAGGGAATAATTGCCATCGATATCGGTCACCGTTCCCTGTCCCGGGCCATAAACCACGTTGGCCCCAATGAGCGCTTCGCCGGTAATTGCATCGGTAACAACACCTTTAAGGATTCCTGTTTGGGCAAAAACAGCAGGTGGGGCAAACAATAAAATTGCGAAAAGTATTTTACATATTTTCATAGATCAGAATAATTTGGGTGGGTGGGTTATCTATCCCCTGATTAAAAATAATTCCGGATAAATTGATGCAAGCGATTGCCGGTAAAACAGTTGATTGATATTACGAACGGTCAATTGCATTGATGCCAAAGATTCTTTGTTCTTTGGCATCAATACACAAACCAGCATAATTATTCAATAACTATTTTCTTGATAAGGGTCTTGTTGTCCCTGAAAGTTATTTTCACGAAGTAAACCCCGCTGTCATACGACTTGAGGCTCAGGGAATGGGTTTTTGTCCCTGATTGCAAATCTTCCCTTAAGAAAGCCTGTCCGATGGTGTTGATTACCTCAATGCTTGTCATGATTTCCTCTGAATCGATATTCAGCTCATTGCCTGTTACCGGGTTGGGGAAAAGCGTGACATTGATATTTACCGCATTGTCAGAAATACCGCTTTCGGCACAATCACAAAGATGCTCACCCAGGTTTTCAAAGGTGTTTTTGGGGAGAGAATCCCATTCCATGGCAACATTGAACACATCCGGGTTTTCAAGAACACCTTTCTTTACTGTGTTTTTCCTAATCAAGGTGTTATCCTTTGTCCAGGACAACCAAAAAAGAGGCCCTACAATATAATCAGAAATTGTATAATCCTCAGGGGTTCCACCATTGTTACAGGTAATCGTCGTATCGGTGATGTCAGTCCATCCATTAACAGGGTCTGGCGAACCCACCCTTGCAACAATGTCAACGACCACACCCGTGGTCAACTCAAGTGTAACGGCATCGTTGCCATTAAAATACATCATTTTGTTTACTTCATAAACAGGGCACAAAAAAGTATCGGCCAGCAGCATCAAAGCTGAATCGACCGGCTCATCAAACCCGGTTCCATTGGGATCCCTTTTGTCGAGCACAACCACATAAGTATCATGCGACCCAATTGTACCCGCAAGTCCAATTGCATTTGGCTCAAACCCACCATTCGAGTAACGGACTAGTTGATAATTGCCCAAATCAATGGCTTCAAGGGTCGGATTGTAAATCTCGATTGCTTTGTTGTTCCCGGAACCTTCAACATATTCCGAAATAAACAGATCGGAACAATCCTGGGCAAAAATAAACTGGCCGATTGCCATGGCCATAATTAAGAGTAGTGATTTTTTCATAATAGTGATTTTTAATTATTATTTAATTTGTTAATATTATCCAATATTCAAAACACCCAATTTCATTAATGGGACAACAAATGTACATAAATTGCCGAATTGGCAATATGCTAATGCAATTTTTTATAAACAAGCCGATATATGTGCACGCAAAGCAAAACTTCAAATCTACAACCCGATAAATTATGTACTTTTGCTCTTTCCAATTTTAGAATTTGAACAAAAACAGAAAATCCAAAATGAAAAAACTTCAACTGTTATCGATATCGTCCATAATCATCCTGGCTTCATTTTCAAGTTCATGTACCGGCCAGCAACAAAAAAGCCTTAAAACAATAAGTGTCGGATTTTATAACCTGGAAAACCTATTCGATACCATCCTCAACCCCGAATTGTTCCTTGCCGACCAATTCACGCCAAAAGGAAAATATAATTGGACTTCGGAACGCTATGCCGAAAAACTGAAGAACATGGCCTATGCTATTTCACAAATTGCACTCAAAGAAACCCCTCGGGGTTTGACCTTGCTTGGTGTCTGTGAAGTTGAAAACAAAGGGGTACTTGAAGACCTCATAAACGAAAAGACCATCAAAGACCGCAATTACCAAATTGTCCATTTCGATTCGCCCGACAGGAGGGGGATCGATGTGGCACTGCTTTATGACCCATTGCATTTTGAAGTCACAAATTCAAAAGCCTATCCCCTGACCCTGGCCGATGACGCGAGTTTCAGGACGCGCAGCCAGTTGGTGGTCTCAGGATTGCTCGATGGGGAAGAAACAACCATTATCGTGAGCCATTGGCCCTCGCGCCGTGGCGGGGAAGAGAAAAGCCGCTATAAAAGAAATGCGGCCGGGGATTTGGGCAGGCACATCGTTGATTCACTTCTGACAATAAACAAAAAAACAAAAATCCTGTTCATGGGCGATCTGAACGATGATCCCGACAACGAAAGCGTTCTCCTCCATTTAAAAGCAAAGGGGGATAGGTCAAAATTGAAAAAAGGGGAATTGTTCAACCCCGCTTTTGAAATCCACAATGACAGTACGGGCACCTTGACCTATCGGGGCAAATGGAACCTTTTTGATCAGATTATCCTTTCACAAGGGCTTTTGGGGAATAAAAAAACCTCCTATCAATTTGACCAATTCAAGATTTTCGACAAGCCATTCCTGAAACAACAAGAAGGGAAATACAAAGGTTACCCGCACCGGACTTTTGGCGGAGGGGTTTATATCCATGGCTATAGCGACCATTTGCCGGTTTATGTTTTACTGGTCAAAGAAGTGAAAGGGGATTAATCAAAAGGGATAGGGAGTTTGACAAATTCCCCTTTTTTGTGGAATTTAGTGCTTTCGGGTTTTCATGGCAAAATAAAAAAGGCAGTTTAAGTTTTATAATGGAAAACTTGTCGTACACTCATGGATAGTGCTTTGGACTCCAATCAAAGCTTTCTTATTCTCGATTTTGTATCCTGCACAACCACAATTGTTCATGGTGAGAATTCTGTTTTTTGCTCCAAAAGCTGTTTACAAACTGTAATAACATTTTTGGGGCTAGGGTATTTTAAACGAAAATACATTATGCCAAAAAACCTGTTTCCTTCATGAATTGATAAAGTCCCAAGATCAGAATCGTGCGTTAGAACAAACCTCTCCTGCTGAAATGCAATTTCCAATAGCCCTTGATCCTCTATTCCATACCATGATTGTTCTTTTGTGTCAAATACATCCATTCAATTGTTTCTGAGAAACGCCACTACCTTTGGAGAAATGTTTTCATCGGTGAGGACTTTTATATTTTTGAATATCATTACGCATGCCCTAAATCAAGATATATTTCATTTCCCATAAAACGGGCGGCATATTTTAAACATGCGTGGATGTGTCTTCCTTCGACAGGTGGGGATAATCTTCAAGGATTTCTTTTTCAGAAACATTTGAAGCTAGCAAATCAAGAAAGTGCTCCACTGAAATCCTGGTTCCCTTCACAATGGGCTTTCCTCCGAGAATTTTTGTATTAACCGTGATCCTTTCCATAAAAGCCTCCTTAAAATTTATGATCTGTTTAGCTTATTATGCTTTGCAAATATGTTAAAACAAACCAAGACCGTTGCAACAACAGATATTAATTCAAAATTAGACTCATTTTACTTCAACTTTCTTCGCCCGCCTGACCGGACAGGCAGGTTATAAAATTTTTTAAACACTCACTATCAGAAAGATGACTGCGGTAGCAGGAAAATCAAAAACCCCAAACCCGAACAAATCGAATTTGGGGTTTCCAATATGCCATCTTTAATCAGGTATTGAGCTAATCTTCCCCATGTTATTGAGCCACATCTCATTTTTGTCAGGGTTTTCGGCCTGTCCGTCCATGTTCAAATCCCCCTTGAGATATCCTGACTTTCCGGCATCCTGGGCCCAATCCATATTCATATCGTTCACATCAACGGATCCATCGCCATTTACATCCCCAACTGCCATACCCCAGACCCCGGGGGCAATTTCTGAATAACCGTTTGCCCCGCCCCAAACTTTATCGGCACCGGTGGTAAAGTCGTTCTCGTAAAACCCATTTGTAGATGTCAGTTTCGTTGCTGAAATTATCGATAGGTGATTTCGGTGATATATTGCGAGATAGGCATTGTCATCAAGGGAAGCAGGCAATTCAAAGGATGTTGACCCATCCAAATCCATTACCGTTCCATCCTTTAGCAACAAGGCGGCTTTCCTGAACAAAACATTGGTTGCCGTTGACGGATCGCCGGTACCGTTCCTTATTTCGAGCAAGACCCAATCCGCCACATCAACGGGCATCGAGCCAACACTTTCGTACTTCATATAGTTCCATGGCGCTGTGTTAAAGGGTTGTGCCAATGGGAGCAGGCCATCGGTGTTCAAGGTGGTTTCCATTTCCGAACCGTTAAAGCAGCCTTCGAGGAAAACTTTTATCGTATGTTCCAACATAAAAAGGAAATAATCCGTGCCATCGGAGAAATCACTTTCGACCCCAAAACCATCGATTGCACTTATCCTCCAATAATAGTTCTTGTTTTCCAAATTCAAGTACCCCGGCAAATCATTGATTTGCAACGAAATGGAAGATGTTTTTCCATCCAGCTTGATCCCGGTGGTGTCGATTTCCGGCGAACCAAATCCGGGGTCGTCATCAATTTGCAAATGGTAATGGTCCACATAATCACCTGCATCCGGATCGGAAGATGTCAACCAAACGAGGTAATCACCTGCCCTCATTTGATCTCCGTTTGAAGGTACTATCGGAACAGGCACGGTCGGGGGCAAACTCACGGCAAACCTCCTTGTTTGATTACTGAATTTCGACAAATAGCCATCACTTGCCCTCACTTTCCACCAATACCATTTCCCTCCGGTCAATGTTTGGGGGACGGTATAGGCAGCAGTTGTCAATTCGGGGCTTGCAACAATATTAGAAGTCCAGGTACTGTCATCGGTATAATAAAAATAATAACTGACGGCATCATTGTTCGGATCTGTCGGGACTTCCCAGGTAAATGAAGGGGTTTGGTCAGTGGTCGCCTCATAATCATTTAAACTTAACAGATCAAAGGCACCGGGGGGCTGGTTATCAAAATATGACATCGTTGCAAAGTCCATGAAATAAACGCGGCCTTTCGAGATATTGTCATAATAATCGAATACCCTTCCTGCAATCTCCGTGCTATCATTGCTGTTCCAGAAATTGTCCCTTGCAAAAACAGGGTGTCCCGAATCATTGTAAATCCCAAAATCCCCGTTTCCATATATGTCACAGCCGTTTCCCAAGGTGTCGCCAACGATCAGAAGGCTGTCTCCCGTTACATACAGGCCAATGGAATCGTTATTAATGAACCGGCACAACTTAAAGTAGGGGGAGGAATTGTTCAGATGCACCCCTGTTTGTCCCGAACCAATGAATGTAACGTGTTCGAGGTCAAGGTTACTTGTTTTGTCACAATACATATTAAGGCTATCGGCACCATCGACAATACAATATTTCAATGAGGAGTTGCCCCCAAAATTATCCGCATTTTCATGGAATGAAATCCCGTTCCACCTATCGGAAACGGGATGTAACGATGTAAATGTAATTAAACTATCATGTGTCCCATTGGCAATTATTTCACCTCCGTATTTATTGTTGTAATAAATATAGTTGCCAATCTGCATCGTTGCGGAAGAATCATATTTTATCGTGTTTCCGGCTTCAATGGTCAATGTACAGAAATCATTCTGTTTTGCAACGATTACGTCCCCTAAAACAATGTACTCCCCGCCGTAATTGTACCATGTCCTGTCGATGCTTTGGGTTCCGGGGCCAATGTATATTGTTGAGTTGGTATTGCTCACATGGGGAACGCTGTTTGGGTTCAGGGCATAAATATCATAAACCTGTGCATTTGTAATCGTGCAATTGTCGATACGGGGCTCAATGGTGTTCTCGCAAAAAATATTCGATGAATCGGCTTTTTCGATCGTGCAATAACTTAAAGAGGACTTTGAACCGAAAGAATCGCTGTTGTAATGGAAATAAATCCCGTCCCAGCCACCAACAAGGCCATTCAAGGAGGTAAAAACAATAAGGCTATCAGCCGTACCCTCGGCAAATAATTCACCACCATAGTTCTGATTATAATAAATATAGTTAGCTACCTGAATCTGACAAGAGGTGTCAACTTTTATGGTATTTCCCGGTTCAATGGTCAACCTTACGGTATCGTTTTGTTTTGCAACGATCACGTCCCCTATAATATGATACTCGCCGCCATAGTAGTACCATTTTTTATTGATGGATTGCGTACCGGCCCCAATATATACGGTTGAATTGGTATTTGTAATATGCTGCACATCATTGGGGGCCACTGCATAAATATCATAGCCATCCGAATTGTTGATAGTACAGAAATCTATCCGGGGCTCGGCAGAGCCATCTGATTTCACGTTAAAGTCCTTACCGTTGGTCACTGTGCAATATTTCATCGAAGAAGATGAACCAAAGGCATCGCTGTTGTAATGGAAATAAATCCCGTCCCAGCCTCCAACCAGGCCATTCCTGGAAGTGAAGGCAATGAGGCTGTCGCTTGTCCCTTCGGCAAACAGTTCCCCGCCATATTGTTGATTGTAATAAATGTAATTTGCAATTTGAAGCATTGCAGAAGTATCCGCTTTTACAGTAATGCCCGGTTGAATAGTAAGGGTGGCCTTTGAATTTTGCTTGGCAACTATAATGTCATCCAAAACAACGTAATCACCTCCTCCGTAATTATACCAGGTCTTATCAATACTTTGTGTTCCCCCGTCAACATAAACAGTAGTGGCAGAGGAAGTAATATGAGGGACGCTGTTCGGGTCCTCCACATATAGGTCCATTCCCATGGAATTACTAATCGTACAACTGTCAATCCGGGGTTGCAGCGTTTGTTCACAACGCACGTTATAGGAACTGCCATTATTGATGTAACAGTTTTTTAATTCCGAAACCGAGCCAAAACTATCGCTATTGTAGTGGAAATATATTCCGTCCCAACCTCCCGACTGGCCGTTTATCGATGTAAAAGTGATAATGCTGTCAGGTTTCCCGACAGCAAATAGTTCCCCTCCGTATTGTTGGTTGTAATAAATGTAGTTTCCAACCTGTAGTTGGACCGCCGTGTCAAAATATATGAAGTTTCCTGGGGCAATGGTCAATCGTACGCGCGAATTTTGTTTTGCAATGACCACATCGCCAACAACTGCATATCCAAGAGGGTTATAAGGCCATGATTGATCACTTGAAATTGTCCCACCCGCAATTGCAATCCCGCTTATGACATTGTTGTAGGACAAAATCCCAGAGATGACAGGGAAAGATGAATTGGGCGACGAGTAATAAATCCCGAAATAATTACCATCAATGTTGCAATTGAAGAAATTGGGGTTTGAAATTACATCAGCATAATGAATCCCCGCCACATCATTTGACAGGAAACCCGTATTGGAAAACGAAGGGCTCGAACCCTGGACATAAACCCCGCTTTCGACATTATCGGAAAAAAAACACGATTCAACCGAAAGGTCTGCATTGTTCATCCAAGCTCCATTGCCATCTGCCATAGAAAAAGTACAATTATTTATCTGCGGCTCATTTGTGTTGACACAATAAAGGTTTGCGTTCCAGCTCCCATTTCCAGCCTTTTCAATCGTGACATAATCCATTTGGGAAGAAACACCATTGTCGCTGTTTGTATTAAAATACACTCCGTTCCACAATCCGGCTTCCGATGAATATGAAGTTAAAAGGATGGGATCAGTTACAGTGCCCTCAAACGACATACCCGCCTGGCCAATTTCCAGGCCAGTATTCGCTGAAAAGTAGATTTCCACACCGCCTTCAACAACATGTGCCCCACCGGTAAACGAAATATCGGAAGTTGCCCAAAATGGACTGTCGGCAAGTTTTAATGTGTCCACCCCGTTCAGGTTCCCACTCAACTGGGTATAGCCCGAAATATTTACGAACAAATCGTGCAGGACAACATTATCGTCGTCCGAACCATCGAACCGTATCATATATTGAATGTACTGCATGTGCTGCCCAACGATGGCAGGGTTGTCCTGCCCCGCATCGATCCAGTTTCCCCAAAGCTGATCGGCACCAGCCAATCTGTAAATTATATCATAATTGTTAAAAGCAGCATTATAGGTAATGTTATAGGTGAGGTCAACAACATCTCGTTCTTCGCCCAATTGATAGAACGGATAAGACAGGAAGCTGCCTTTTTGGGCTTTCCCGGAACCAAGGCCAACCAAGGCATACCTGGCATTATGGATGGGAAATGAGGAAATGTTTTCTCCTCCTGCAAATACAATTTGTCCGCTGGAAGTATAGGCTGCACCATCTTTACGGGCTTCGTAGAGCAAATCAGCTGCAGTTGTCCATATGGGTGAAGGAAGGTCATCGATATCAGCAAAATACACTTTATCGCTCAAACCGCCTGTATCTTCCCCTCCAACAACCGAAATCAACCCATTGTAACATGTTGAAGAGTGGTTGCTTATACTTACAGGAAGAACAGTAGAAGTCAACCATGATGAGCATGTCCCATCCAGGTTTAAATTGGAATAATAGACGGTATTGTGTTTGGTCCCGCTGTTATCATATCCTCCAAGGACAATTAGCTTATTCCCATATGAAACCATTGAATGCCCATTACGAGGGCCGGACAGCGATGAGGTAGCCGAAAATGGCCCAAGCTCCCCGTCCACATCAATGACTTTCGCAAAATATACCGTATTTACGGCACTATTTTCCAAACTGCTGTTTGTACCGCCAACCACATATATATATCCATTTTGGAAAACAGCAGTATGGCCCCACAATGGCTGAGGCAATGTTACAGGGCTTTCGATCCAATTACCCAACGTACCATCCGGATTTATTTTTACATAATATATCTTATCGAAGGGAACCCCTCCTTTTCTGCCCCCCAGAATATAAATATGCTCAGCTCCCGCAACCATGGCATGGTCGCTCAACGAATCGGGCAAAACCCCATATGCTGTCCAACTTCCGTTTCCACCACTTGCCATAGTGGAACGATAAACTGCATTGGAATAATTTGTACCATTAAACCCTCCCGACAAGTAAACATAGTTTTGCCACCTTGCAACCTGATGTCCACTCAAAGTCTGTGGCAGGTCGGTTGTGGATAACCAGCTGTTAACGCTCGTGGCTTTCGTGGCAAGGTAAACATTGTTCCCTGAAACAACCACATTGTCATGAAACCCTAAATTAAAATCTGTATCGGTGGTTTGTGTAAAAACAACCTGGGCGTAGTTACCGAATGGCAAGATAATCAAGACCCCAATTAGGGCAAAGAAAGTACTGTAATGCCGAAAACCCGTAATTCGGACTAATGATCTGTGTAAAATTTTTTCCATAACAATAAGTATTTTTTTGGTAAATAGAAATATCCTAAGCTGTTAGCGGGTGTAAAGATAACAATAAATTTGATACCTATTGTTGTTGTACACCCGAAACGCACGGCAGTGCTACACCTAAAGGCCATTATCCCTTCCTGGAAACAGTAACCGCATTCGCTTGTGCCGTCGGCATTATCAAAAGGTCATTGATGTTAACGTGGGCCGGAAGGGTGGTGACATAATAAACTGATTCGGCAATATCCTCAGGGTGAAGGGGCTCAAAACCTTTATAAACATTTGCCGCTTTTTCTTTATCCCCTTTTAACCTTACCAAAGAGAATTCCGTTTCGACCGCACCGGGCGCAATTTGGGTAACCTTGATGCCATGGTGCACCATATCTATCCGCATGGCCTTGGTAAGGGCATCCACGGCATGTTTGGTCGCACAATAAACGTTGCCATTTGGGTAAACCTCTTTGCCCGCAATGGAACCAATGTTGATAATATGGCCCTTGCCATTTTTGATCATCAGGTTGGAAACAAACTTTGAAATATACAAAAGCCCCTTCACATTGGTATCGATCATGGTTTCCCAATCATCAAAACTGCCATCCTGAAATGTGTTCAGGCCAGCGGCCAAACCCGCATTGTTCACCAACACATCAATATTTTCCCAAGACTCGGTCAATGATTGGATATTTGATTCCACCGCTTTTTTGTCCCGGATATCAAAATTCAAGGCCAGTACCTCAACACTGAACTTTTCCGTAAGCTCTTTTGAAAGATCTTCAAGGCGTTCTTTTCTTCTTCCGGTCAGGATAAGCTTATATCCATTTTGTGCGAATTTAATGGCCGAGGCTTTACCAATTCCACTTGTTGCTCCTGTTATAAGTGCTATTCTATTCATATTTATCAAATATTAAATTTCAATGTTCTTAACAATCCAATCTCTGGCATTCACAAAAGCCTCCACCCAGGGAGAAAC
>JAJRTT010000239.1 GCA_024278155.1 Bacteroidota bacterium
AAAATGTTTGATGTGAACACCTCCCTCATCCGTTTTTGGGAAAAGGAGTTTGATATTATCAAGCCAAAGAAAAACAAAAAAGGGAACCGGCTTTTCACCCAAAACGATGTGGACAATTTCCATGTCATCTACCACCTTGTGAAAGAGAGGGGCTTTACCCTCCAGGGGGCAAAGGACAAACTCCGCCAAAACAAACAGGAAACCATCGATACGTTTGAAGTTGTGAAGACCTTGAAGAAGATGAAACGGTTTTTATTGGAAATAAAAAGCGAAATTTAGGGATACTACCACTCCCAAAGCTTCGGGGTTAGTGGGGGAAATAATACTGGATTATACAACTAATTTATGAATGCGGGAATGATTGAAGGCCTCAATACGGGAATTAAACAAGATTTTGCAATTAGCACACTGTGATAGTTTAAACCATTCAAATAATTAACGCATTCAATCATTCAATCATTGAAGCATTAGATGTTTTTTTTGGATCAAAGAAAAATAGTGTTTGCCCATTAAATTAACAGTTGTACCAATTTAAGAATACAATCCCGGAGCCAGGTATCCCTGGACATATTCTTCAATTCCCTGTTCCATTTCAAAAAAGGCCTTGTCGTAACCCGCTGATTTAAGCTTGTTCATTTCGGCTTCGGTAAAATATTGGTATTTATCTCGAATGTCAAGGGGCGTGTCAATAAATTCGATTTTGGGCTCCAGGTTCATGGAACGGAAGGTGGAAGTTGCCAAATCCAGGAAGCTCCGGGCTTTCCCTGTCCCCAGGTTGTACAAGCCGGATTGCGGTTTTTTGTCCATCATAAAGTATAAAACGTCCACCACATCTTTCACATAAATAAAATCCCGTAGTTGTTTGCCATCTTCAAAGTCGGGACGATGCGAGCGGAAGAGTTTTACTTTCCCGGTATTCTTAATCTGTTTAAAAGCATGGAAAATAACGGAAGCCATCCGGCCTTTATGGAATTCGTTGGGGCCATAGACATTGAAAAACTTCATCCCGGCCCAGAACCCTGGTTGATCTGTTTGTTTCAAAGCCCATTTGTCAAAATCATTTTTTGATTCGCCATAAGGGTTTAAAGGTTTCAGGTCTTCAACAATATCATGCTTGTCGGTGTAGCCATGTTCGCCCATCCCGTAAGTTGCGGCAGAAGATGCATATACCAGGGGTATCCCATATTCTGCACAAGCCTGCCAAACGGATTTGGTGTAGTTCAGGTTGAGCCTGTTGAAAATTTCCACATCGGATTCGGTGGTATCGGTACGTGCCCCGATATGAAAAATGAACTCCACATTCCGGTGGTTTGTTTTTAGCCAATCGATGAAATCCCTACGGTCAATTTTGTCCCAATAGGTCTTGTTTTCAATGTTTTTGTTCTTTTGTTCACTGGAAAAATCATCAACTATTCCAATGTCGGTAATCCCCTTGTTGTTAAGCTTGTTAACAAGGCAACTTCCGATGAAGCCTGCCGCACCTGTAACTATAACCATGATTTCTTTTTTTATGGTTTAAATATCCTCGCATTATTTTAGTTTCCTTTTTAAAATTGAAAAAAGGGAACAGTACAAAGATAAGGAAAAGATAAAGAAAAAAAACCCGGACAGAAAAAATCTGCCCGGGAAAAATTGAGAATTAGGAATCATAAGAACGTATTGTATTGATGATATGAGAAGTCGGTATTATTCCCCCGGTCATTAACCTTACCGGGGGAATGTCCTTCCTTAAAAGGATTTTGGCAATAGCTTTTTTTCCAAGATGCCCGGGTCAGGCCGCTTTTGCATTTCTACTGTAATACAATGAACAAATCGAATTCAGGTTGTCAAAACAATTAACCGTACCATAGCCCTTGCTTGAACTATTTTCTGGTTTGTTGATTACGTCTGTGTTAAATTCATCCCTTGCCTCTTCGTCCAAAACGTTTTGAGAGGAACAATTGATGGCAATCCCGGTTAGGAGCAAGATCAGGTAAAATATGACAAGTGTTTTTGTTTTCATGACCGTAAGTTTTATGAAACAAAAATACATCATGGGAGAGGCGATTTCAAGCATGATTTAGGAAACGGTGGATATGGTTTAGTGAATGGTCGGTTTCGTCTATTGGGCGGATAAAGAAGCATCCTTGAAAGAAACAACCCCGGGCAGAAGGACTCCGCCCGGGGGAAAATTGAGAATTAGAAATTAATAGAAAGCCAGTGGTTGGCTTGGGGGCTCTTAAATGTTATTTGATGAATACTTTTCGGGTGGTTATCGATCCATCGGAAACAACCTTGACAATATAGTACCCCTTTTCGTGGTTCATCGCAATTGTGTTCAACTGATTTGGGCTGAGGTTTTGATTGATTACCTCTTTCCCCAACAAGTCAAATACACGTATTTGGGCCGGCACTGCCATTTGATAATTGACACAAATTGTTTTGTCAAAAGCATAAATGCCAATTTGTTTTGCGGCTACTTGCGAATCCACATCGGTGAAATCAGGGTTGAAATGCAGGATGAAACGATCGTCGGTGGTTCCTTCCTCCGCAAAAAATGTGTAGGCAATGGTTTCGTGCAGGTCGATCATTTCTCCGCTTATTTTATCTTCAAGGAAAATAGTAACGGTTGGGTCAAAATCATCAACTCCTTCAAAACCGAATGTGTATTCCCCTTCTACACCTGTCCTTAACCCCAATGGTATTGTACGGTTGTCAAAAGATTCTGCCAATAGGTTCACAGCATAGGTATTATTTGCGTCAAGTGAATATATTTGCGGTGCGGCTTCAATGCCCATCAATTTGTATGCATCGTATTCGCTGTCAAAATTATCGGTGGCATCGCCGTACATCCCAACACGCATTCCATCTGAATATCCATTGCCTACCATATTTATCCCGATGACATTTTGAATTTCGTCATCTTTATAAAAGGTATTCGAACTATGTATCCTTTCTGAGTTTGGAATGGTCATGCTTGGGCTCGAAGCATTTGCTTTTACCCAAAATCCTTGTGTTGGTGGGATTTCCCCGTTTCCAAGGCCGCCCAGGCCGGTATTGTAGTTCCATGTTTTGTACTGGATCCCGTCATAGATGTAGATTGTGGCGTCCACGTTGGTTTTTGTCCATGATGAATTCCATTCCAGTGCAGAAGGGTACGGGTTTCCCACTTCGTTCCAGCCATCGCCTTTATTGCTCCCGGCATTGTAGGTCAACGAAGGCGAATAGTTGCCCGTATTCAGCAAACCCGAAAACTTAACATCCGTAGGCCCGATTGACGAACCTGAGCTTGCCGAGTAAACGTGGTAACCACGGGTAACGGTAAGTGCTTCGGCAATAGAGGTAATAAATGCCCAGGTACTGTCTGGTTCGTTCCATTTGTAGAGATAAGCCCCTGTATATACGCCTGAAACCGCAGAGGAGACCGGTGAAGAAACCATATGCCATTGATCCCTGACCAAATGTTGCTCAACACATGCATACGCCCCGGTCACAGTTCCGTTGGTTATCAACGAAGCCATGTTGCTGCTGCTGTTTGCTTCGAGGATCAGGCTGTCGGAAAGTGTTAGGTTTCCATTAACGGTAATAAAGGAATTATTTGGGATGGTAAGTTTGTAAGTCCCGGTTCCCGTGAAATCGACTTTCACGTTTCCCAGTTTGGTTTGATCAGCCGTTGTGCCGCTGAGTGTCATGTTGCCACTACCGCCAAACTCAATGTAGCTGATTGAGGTAGTGCCCGCATCGGTTATATAGCCTCCACTGTTTGATATTCCCTGGGCAAAGCTGTTCATGGCAATCCCTGCGAGGAACAATGTCAGGTAGATGGCTATTAGCGTCCTTGTTTTCATGGTTGTTTCGTTTTTATACAACATGATTCAACAATTAGCTTGATTTGTGGACAGATACATAAGTCTGGGACTGCATCGGGACAGGGTTTGCAAATCCTGCATCGCCCCTTGGCCCTACTTCCAAAGGCAGCCCGGGTGTCCAGAGGCTTTGCCACACCCATATTTCAATTGTTTCACCTTTTTTAAGGTAAACCACATCACCAACATTGGGGGCGAGATTGTTGTGTAAGTCGTTCCATTGGCCCAAACCATTGTTGTCAGCACCTTGCAATTTATTTCCTTGTGCGTACATATAAGTTGTGCCTGTTATATCGGTTACGACAATTCCAATAGATACAAACCCTGGATAAACAGGAGAGTGGACTTCTTCCTGCATCTCAATATCCCAAAGCAGGAAATTCGTACGTGCATTTACTTGGTAATAACCTTCTTCGGTAGCGGTGAAGAAAGCAGCGGCGGGTCCTCCACCCGGGGAATAAGGCGTTCCCATTGGGTGCAATGTGAATTCACCTTGTTCATCGTAATTTGTAACTTCAAAGTCAACGGGGGTCCATATTGAATAAGGGATTAGCTGCCCCATACCAAAGGGCAGGTTTGGGTTTTGGCTTTGATAGGCACGTGCACGGCTTTGGTTGTTCAGGTCAACGATCCCATTAGGGAACGACCTTAATATCGTGGAGCCATCACTTTGGGCGGATGCAATGAGCCCAGGTGTTGTGCACATTTCATAGTCTCCGGTTGCGCCATAAATCCCTTGCGAAAAGGAAGTCCCCGAATACCCAAACCCTATAGATGCATTTCCTGTTGTGTTGGCATTATCAACCTGAAGCTGTGGAGCAGCCACTCCTGTTGGGTCGATCAAGTGCAACAAATGTAATGGGAACGTGGCACCTATGCAAACGTTGCCTCCAGAAAAATATGTATTTCCAGATGACCTTAATTTAATTGTGTTACCTCCAATCCCATCAAATAAATTAAAGACACCATCGTTTGAAACGCCCACATTGTCGATTTCCGCACAAGGGTGTCCACCTGCCGCAGCATCAATATCAAAAAACTCGACCTTTCCATCGAACCTTGAAACCTGGGGGCCAGCTCCAGAAACATAGAATTTAAGTCCGAGTCCGGTGGTTGTCGTCCCTATTGAAACATTGTCCCCAACATTCGTTAAATAAGTATCCGTTCCGCTCCTTGTCCAAAGGTTTCCGTATGAAAGTTCTGTCCAACTTGGTGAACCCGAGGTGCCTGCATTGTAAAAGAAGCTGTTGGAAGATGTACTGTAATAAAACAACCCATTGGCCGGGGCAGAAGGTGCACTCGATAGGCGGGGGACCAGCATACCAAGTGATGTAGAGTAAACATCCAAAACGGCAGAAGCATCTGCTGTATGGGAAACATCACTGATTGCGATGTTTTGTGCATTTGCAATCCCTGTCATCAGGAAAAATGCAATCACGACTGAAACAATTGTAAGCTTTTTCATAGTAGAAATTTTTAAGGTTAACGAATTCATTTTATTATATGGGCTTAAAATAATATGAGTCAAAATTACAGTGGCGGCAATGCGAAATCAAGCAAGAATTAGGAAACGGCAGAAACGGATTAGTTAAGGGTCGGATTTGCCTTATGAGCGGAGGTGGTTTTTCCAATATAACAGCCAATGGCCATTTACAGGGATACATGTCTTTTGGGTTTTGCTTGATCAATGCCCTGGTTCTCAGTTGCCAGAAAACACAAATATACGATAATAAAGAGGGTTTGTCAAGTTCAGGGAAGGATTTGCCGTCCTGGCCTTTTAGTATCGGAACGTCCTGGAAGCATCAGGGCAAACTGGAAAAAACAATGGGGGGGTCTTATAGTCCGCCACTCCCTTTTCCGGCATTGGGTTTCCAGAAATTATCAATGTCGGTATCATCCACAAGGCCATCGCGGTTGAAGTCTCCAAAGTAATATCCCGTTTTTCCATAATCGGGCAGCCATACCTCGTTCTTGTCCACATTGTCCACTTTAAAATCGTGGTTGCCGTCACCGCTTATCATTCCCCAAACACCGGATGAGAGTTCTTTGTGGGCGTTGGCGCCACCATATGCCTGATTGGACCCTGTGGTGAAATCATAGGTAAATGTGGATGTGGCTTTGGATGCCGACATTTCAGTTGCCGTTCGTTCCCCTTCATGTGAAGGGGCGTAAACAACACCATTCACCTTGTCAACACCTTTTGCCCCTTCCAATAAATAACTAAACCTCGGATTCGAAAAACCATCATCATCCACGATTGTACCGTCTTTCAATAAAAAAGCCGCCTGTCTGTCGAAACGGGTTTCGGATGTGGCCGTAGAAGGGTCGCCCTGGGTTTTTCGCAGGTCGATCAATACCCAATCCACAATATCCGCAGAAGGAATGGCGGCAACACTTTCGGTTCCGTTGTAGTTCCATGGGGGCTGGTTGAAAGGTTGGGCCAACGGCAAGTAGCCTGCTGTGTTTAGCGTAGTGTTCATGTCGGTTCCGTTGTAAGCACCTTCGATAAGAACCTTTAAGACGAGATTGTAAGTGGTGGCTTCGGTAATCTTGCTCAATCCCGTTCCCGACCCGGCCAGTACAGAGCCATAGGCCGAACATTGAAATACTTCTCCGGGCATCCCTTTGAATTTCATATCCGCATCATCTGTTAATGAATTGTATTTGAAAATATGCCTTCCGGCTGTTACAAAAATCGAATCGGGATTTGCCGGGTCGATAAGTGCGGAAGTAAACAAACCTTTGTTATACGGTATGTCGGCAAAGAAATAGGAGTTGCTGCCTTGTTCGTAACGGGCATAGACATTGGCAGCGGCGAGATAAAGATTGTCCTGGTTCGTTGGATCGACCTCGATATCATAAATGGGCAAGGCCAGGGTAGCCCCTCCAAACAAAGGCCCATCGGTTAAGAAGAACCATGACAAACCGGTATCGTACGAAACCCAAAGGGCCCCAGGTTCGGAGAATGGGCTGTTTGCATTATACCCGGTTCCGGAATAAATTACCTGTTGAGTTCCACTTCCCACTTTCAAACAGTTCCCCATTGTATAGTTTTGGGATGTGGGGCTAACGATTGACCAGTTTATCCCAGCATCGTCCGATCGCCAGATATTGCCCACCGGAATAGGCGGGAGGTTATTGCCCTTTTTGAATTTGAGGCCTGAAACCGCAATTACGATATTGGATGTTAAGAATTCAATATCCGTGACATATGCATCAAAATGGGGGTTGTTGTTCCAATCGGGGGGCGTAACGGAAGTAAAGGCATCGGGGCCTGAAAAACTTACGTTAAAACCGTTGGAATAGCCACAAATGACATGTAGGCTGTCAAAAGGGTCAATGGCCACACTTGTGACCCCTTCCCCATCACCGGCATTGCTGACCGGGAAGATCCCATTGGGCGCCTGCCACAGTTCCGGGCCATTTACCAAAGGGTTGAAATATTCTTTTGTATAGGCCAGCCCTGCATCGGTGGCCACATAATAAATCCCCTGTGATTCGACAATGTCATTTATGTTCACACTTGTAAAACCCGTATTTTCTGTATTCTCAAATGGGCCGTTTATGCCAAATGCCGATTTTGCAACGCCCTTGTTATTGGAGCCAAATACCAGGTTTATATTGTTGGGATGGGTAGCAATTCCAAATGGCTGTATCCCCGGTCCCGGGAAAACCCAGGAATTCCCCAGGTTATCCGAAATCGTTCCATCTGGAAAGGAAAGCCTTAGTCCATTGCTTAAGGGGAGCAGGGAAACCCATTGAGGGCTGTAATCGGCATCGGACAATAAATTTTCGGGCATGTTAAAAGGGGTAATGTCGAACCAACTGATACCTGCATCGAATGAGCGGAAAATAAAAACCTCATCCGTGAAGATATCCCGTGTGCTCACAAAAACCGTGTCTCCACCCGTTTGTCCGGAATGGGTAAAAACATTCAAGATATTTTTATCGGAAAACGGGAGGAACAGTTCTTCAACGGAGATACCTTCGTACCTGAAAATATGATTGAACCCTGTCATGTCGTTTACAATACCGTAAACCGGAAAACCGT
>JAJRTT010000240.1 GCA_024278155.1 Bacteroidota bacterium
AAGCTTTTCAACAACGGTGATATTGATTTCTATTATGGCGGCACCAATGAGTATTCCGGTGTGGAATGGATTTCGGGATTATCTGACGGCGAAAACAAATATTATCAATTCTCTGATGTGAATAACCATTCATCAATCCCGGCAAATTATTCCTGTGAGTTTGAGGCAACACATGTCCCCGATGGGTTTCAAATAGACAGGTACGGCAACTTCAATGGAATGGCCATAAATAATTTTACGGACTTTGAAATCAAGTTCAGGGTCACGGATGCCAATAACATTTCATCATCCAAGGTACTTCCATTTTCTACGGATGGGACCAATTACATCGTAATCGAAGATTACTCTGTTGTTTCAGGGGACGATGACATTATCGAATACGGCGAAACGGCATATATTACGGTAACTATAAAAAACCTAGGCGAGGAAACCGTTGAGGGCGCCAATATGAACCTTGCGCTCTCTGATGATTTTATCACGCTTTTGGATGATTCCGAAGCCTTGGGCAGCTTTGCCCCAGAAGAAACAAAAACCTTTACGGATGCTTTTTCATTTGATGTTGACAACCAGGTTCCCGATGATTACGGTATTGATTTTAACACCTTGATCGCAGCCTCATCAGGTAGTAACTGGGAAAGCCACATTCTCCTTACTGCCTATGCCCCGGTTGTTGTTGTAAATGGGGCCACGGTTCCGGGGGGGAGCATCGATCCCGGCGAAACCACAAACATTACCACCTCCTTGCAAAATAACGGTGGGGCCGCTGCCAATAATCTCCTTATTACCATTTCGACAAATGATCCGCTTGTTACGATCAACGACAACACGGCCACTTTGAATTCGTTGCCTGCCTATTCGTTTGGGAATGCAACCTTCAATATAACTGTTTCGGATGAAACCCCGGTTGGTTATGTAATGGCATTGGACATGGAAATTACCGCCGACAATGACTATACAACGTATGGACAATTCTTTTTAATCGTTGGCTTTTCGTCAGAAGGTTTTGAAACCGGGGATTTTACCGCTTTCCCCTGGCAATTTGATGGGAACGCAGATTGGGTAATTGACGAAACAACGGTTTATGATGGGGCGTACAGTGCCCGTTCAGGCGATGTTGAGGATGATGAATACTCTTATATGGAGATGGAAATCTGTACATTGGCCGATGGCGAGATCAGTTTTTATAAAAAGGTATCGAGCGAGGCCAACTATGATTTCTTGAAGTTCTTCATCGATGGGGTTGAATATGGCGCCTGGGACGTAGAACAAAACTGGAGCGAGGTTTCCTTTGGTTTGGGCTCAGGAATACACACCTTGTCCTGGTCCTATGAAAAAGATTACTCGGTAAGCAGTGGTGATGATTGTGGATGGGTCGATTTAATTAGTTTTCCTCCCCTTGGTGATGCGAATCCTCAGATGACAATTTCAACTGATTCGCTTATTGTTACCATGGAACCTGAAAACCAGGAAACCGATACCCTAACAATTACGAACGAAGGTACGGGCCCACTGGCCTATTCAATGGAAATTGTGGATGGGGACGAAATTACCTGGTTGAGTATCGAAGGGAATGGAAACGGGGCACTCAATCCCGGAAATTCGCACGATGAATTATTTAGCTTTGATACCGAAGGGATGGAAGAGGGCGTTTATGAAGCCATGATTTTGATTACCGATCATCTTCAGAATGAATATGAAATCCCGGTTGTTTTGACCGTGGACATCAATACCGGAATTGAAAATCCGGGAGAAACCATTTCCCTTGATTACAATTTCCCCAATCCATTTACAAACGAAACAACAATTTGGTTTACCCTAAATGAAAAGAGCAATACAAGTCTGGAAATATATAATTTCAATGGCCAAAAAGTAAAAGTCTTACTTAGCGGATTAGAATTGAAAAAAGGCAGTCATCATGTAAGTTGGGACGGGACCAACAATGCCGGGGCCAAAATGGAACCCGGGGTTTATCTTTGCAAACTAACCTCCGGAAAGCATATTTATACCCTGAAAATGATACTTGCAAGATAGCAGGGCTATTTCATTTACAAAAATCCCCTTATGGCAATAGCCATAAGGGGATTTTTGCAAAATAAGTATTGCAACGGTTTTTTCTCTTCCTAAAACATCTTCAATTAAAACTCATCCTTGTCAATCGCATCCTGTTTCCTCCCCTGGGACGATTCCTCTTTATCGCAATCCAGTTCAACGGTAACCGGGTCAAGGGGTTTTTCAAAATCTTCCATTGTAATGTTCAAGGTGGAATCGGCATACACCCTTTGCATGTACAACGCCCAGATGGGAAGTGCCATATTCGCACCTTGTCCGTATTTGATGGTGCGAAAATGGGCTGACCTGTCCTCGCAACCCACCCAAATCCCTGTGGTGAGTTCCGGTGTGATCCCCATGAACCAGCCATCGGAATGGTTGTTCGTGGTACCGGTTTTTCCGGCAATCGGATTGTTGAATTTATAGGTCAGGCGCAACCGTATCCCTGTTCCATATTGAACAACCCCTTTCAAGACCTCCAGCATCAGATAAGCTGTTTGTTCGCTCATGGCTTCTTGTTGGCCCGGTACAAATGTTTCGATGATGTTCCCGTTTTTGTCTTCGATACGGGTGATGAAAATCGGTTTGATAAATACCCCTTTGTTGGCAAAGGTGTTCATCGCCCCGACCATTTCATAAAGCGACAGATCAGATGAGCCCAGTACAATGGCAGGCACCGGGTCCAAAAAGCTGGTCACGCCCATCTTCCTTGCAACCTTGACCACAGATTGTGGTGAAAAAAGTTTGATCAGTTGCCCAGAGATCCAGTTGTTGGATGTGGCGAGTGCATATTTTAAGGTGATTTCGCGTCCAATATCTTTCGTGGAAGAATTACGTGGTTCCCAGGTATCGCCGTTGTCGAGATAAATTATCGGTTGCGAATTGGGGAACTTTGAGCAGGGCGAAAGTCCGTTCTGCATGGCCAGGGTATAGAGGAAAGGTTTAAAAGTGGAGCCTACCTGTCGCTTGGCCTGCGTAACGTGGTCGTATTTAAAGTGCTTGTAATTGATTCCACCAACATACGCCCTTACATAACCCGTTGAAGGTTCCATTGACATCAACCCGGCCTGTAAAAAGAACTTATAATAATGGATGGAATCCATGGGCGACATGACCGTATCGATTTCACCCTTCCACGAAAACACTTTCATGTGGGTTTTTTTATTGAAATTCATCCG
>JAJRTT010000241.1 GCA_024278155.1 Bacteroidota bacterium
AGGATTGTGGTGGGAATTTTATGTACCGTTTTTTTATGCCATGGCCGAATCGGGAAATATAGATACCTACTGTTATTACATTAGCCAATCATCCAATGAAAAAGCCATTGAATGGCTTGACAACAATGAT
The DNA here is from genome assembly GCA_024278155.1 of Bacteroidota bacterium. GTDB lineage: Bacteria > Bacteroidota > Bacteroidia > Bacteroidales > JAADJA01 > JAADJA01. Next base: position 131 of record JAJRTT010000241.1, read on the forward strand.
AGAAAAATTGATGGATTTGTCAAATGGCTCGAAGATAACTGATGTTGCCGGTTTTATGGTTGGCGCTCAGGGCTGAGCTTGTCGAAGCCCTGTCGAAGCCTTGTCGATGGTCAGGCTGAGCCTGTCGAAGCCTTATCGATGGTCAGGCTGAGCTTGTCGAAGCCTTATCGATGGTCAGGCTGAGCCTGTCGAAGCCCTGTTTAAAAAAAGCCAACTGCGGATGGTGACAACACCAACCTGATGCACCGAGAGGAAGGGCCAACTGCCGTTGGTGACAACACCAGGCTGATGCACCGACAGGAAGGGCCAACTGCGGATGGTGACAACACCAGGCTGATGCACCGAGAGGAAGGGCCAATTGCGGTTGGTGACAACACCAGGCTGTGGGATGGATGATGGGAATTGTTTGCGGATGGTGACAACACCAACCTATTTGATTGTAATAGTAAGGGGCAAAGCCCCACAACCAAAAAAATTGTAGTTTTATAGCATGAACCAATCCTGAAAACCATGAAAACGACCTCTGTTGTTATTGTTTTATTGCTCAGCACCATTTTAGGGTTTTCCCAGGACAATACCAATTCCGGTTTATTAAGCAGGCTGGGCGGCATACACCAGGACGGAAACTATTTCTACGAATTGGAAGCTTATGGAATCACCGTGCTGTTTTTCCCCGAAGCCTATTCTGAAAAGAGTTTAAAGAAAATAAGGAAAAAGCTCAAGATCGGCAAAAAAACAAATGGGTTTACCGATACCGTTTTTGGCGGGAAAAACTCGATCTTCCACCATCAGGAAATGGGCGATGACAGCATGATGATGTACACGGCCAATTATATCATCGATGACAAAAAAGGGAGTGTGTACGGTTTTCAATTTACTTCGGCGAACAAGAGGGATACTTTGCTCGAACGGCGTTTTGTCAAAATGTTCTTAAATGATGAAATTCCCGAAAGTGTGTATGCTTATCGGCAAATTGACAGTATTGACTTTGCGGGAAGGAAAATTGCCCTTGGCCTTGCCTGCCATTGGATGTACGTCCATAATGTTCAATGTCCCGGTTTGGGGCAGATGGACTGGTCTTTGCACACCACTTTGGAAGATGCACAAACCGCATCGGATTCCAAGTTGGCAATGGCCGATAATCTCAGGATGGGCGATATAAGGTCAATGGAAGAAGTGGATGTTGTTTTTGAAGGGGTTGAAACCACGGCCAAAAGGGTTCGATATAAAATCAAGATACCAAAAATCGTGATGGGCGGCAGCAATGTGCTTATCGTATATTATGTTGTTGTCAAAGTAAGGGGGAATTATATCAGTTGTGTGTTGAGCCATTTCACGGATGATGTAAGGGGTGAAAACGGGCTTTCGCCACTTTTGGGGGAAGTCATGGAACTAAAATAGCCATTGTCCTGATATTAATTTAAAGACTCATAAAGGATGAAAACAACTTTCAAATGGATAGGCGGGGCCACATTTATCCTGTCAATAGATGGGGAACTGAAAATTGCCGTTGATCCGGTCTTGTGCGGGAAAGGGGCCGATCCGGGCTTTTTCTGGTTTAAATCGGAACGCATTGAAGAACCTGTTTATTCTGAAAAGGATTTTGAAAATATTGATCTTTGGCTATTGACCCATGATCATCAGGATCATCTGGATGCCATTGGATTATCGAAAATCGCGAAAAAATCAAAAATTATTGGCAACGGGAATGCAGCAAGTGCTTTGGTTAGGAATGGCATTGCCGGGCCAGGGGTTTTGTCATGGGGCGAAACCATGGAATTCAAAATAAAATCTTATGACATTAAAGTTAAGGCCATCCCTGCCATTCATGGAATCAATCCCATAAGTGCATTTATGGCCGGTAACGTAAATGGGTATTTTGTGGAAATATCGAAAGGCAATGTAGTGTTCAGCGTATATATCACGGGCGATACGGTTTATAAAAAGAGGGTTGTCAAAGCCCTGGACAAACATAAAATTGATTTAATGGTCCCGAATATGGGCGCTGCAAAAAAAGGGAGCTGGATAATGACCCTGACCCTGGATTCCGGGATGCTTGAAAAAATGATTGCGGAACTTGACCCGAAAAAAGTAATCCCGGTACATTATGGGACATTCAGCCACTATGTCGAACCCAAGGAATCCATTGTGGAAATCAACGACAACAGGATCGAATTTGTGGAAGTGGGGGGGAGTGTCGAATTTTCAAATTATTGATCTGCGCAATATGCCCTAACATTTCCCCGGACTGTTTTTCGTAGTTTTGTGGAAGAAAATTGAATTTGCAATGGGAAAGTTAAGATTCAGCCGTATTTCCGATATTTATAAACTCGTGTTCCTGTCGTTGCTCGTTAAGATGGTTTTGCTGCCATTTGCCCAAACCGATGATGCCGATGCCGTCACCCGGATTTTCATTTCAATCGACTGGATGAACGATCCAACATGGATAAAGACGGCTATCTGGGCGCCCTTTCATTTTTACCTGAACGGTGTTGCTTTGATGGTTTGGGACAATCCCGTTTTTGTGCCAAAGATTGTCAACATCCTTTTTTCCTCTTTCATGCTGATACCTTTTTACGCTTTTACGAAACGCGAATTCAACAAAGATGGTGCATTGGCCGCAAGTGTTTTTCTGGCCATTAGCCCGGTCTTGTTCCGCAATGGTTTCCTTGCCCTTTCCGAAACGCCCTATCTCTTTTTCCTGGTACTGACAATGGATTTTATTTCCAAGGGGCTTAAGGGGGATTCAGCCCGCTATATGGTGTTGGCAGGATTTTCCATCACTATTGCCGCAGGGTTCAGGTATGAAGCATGGTTGGTAATGGCCATTTTTGGATTTCTCATTTTGCTTTCGGGAAAGTGGAAGCAGTCCATCGTTTTTGGTTTTGTTGCCCTATTGTTCCCTGTTATCTGGATGTATTCCAACTGGCTTGAAACCGGTGATGCTTTGTACAGCATCCACGGAAATTATCATTATACCCTTGTCGAAATGGGAAACAACGATAATGTTGGCCTCGAATCCCGGCTCAGGAGGATATGGTTTTTCCCTTTTTCATGGATGATTGCCTTGGGGCCGCCCGTTGCATTCCTCGTTATAAAAACCATGATCGGTATTTATAAAAAAAGGCCGGCCATAAAATCAATGGTTTTTTGGAGCGTCCCTTTTTGGGTCATGCTTTTGTTTTTCCTGTACAATGCCAGCAAGGGTGTGCTCTTGTTGCAACACCGGTTCACGGGGACACTTGTTGTTTTTAGCCTTCCTTTTATTGCAATCTATTTTAAGGAATTGAACCCAAAACGGATCAGGCAGGCATGGGCCTTTGGATTGATTACCGTGGCTTTCTCTTTTGTGTACAACACAAGCAATGTAACGCCCCTGCCACGCTTGGAAGATCAGTCAGGCGTGGCGATTTCCAATGTCATAAACAAATCCCATCTTGAAGGCCCTTGTCTGATACTCGATTTTATCGGATGGCAAAATACATATTTTATTGCCTTGCATTCCGGGTTGCCCCAAAATGAGATCGTGATTACCGGGGGCGCAAAAAATTCCGCGATCCCAATTAAAGGGATACATAAAATAATGGAAAGTTTTGACCATGGGCTGATCGTACTTGAAAAAGGTTCAAGGCTAAGCCGCGCATTGGGGTTTGATGAGGATGATTGTTCCTTTGTCTTTGAAAATTATAAATATCAAACTGAAATGCTTCTCCAGAAGAAGGAAGTGCTTGTTATGTCCTGGGGGAAAAATGCCAAAAGGGCGAATAACTGAGATTGTTCAGCTTATTCCCAAATACGGAATCCCTAAACGAAACTTCCTTACTTTAGCCGCTCAATTTCTTAGATTATGTATTGGGAAAAGCATTGGTTTCAGTATGCGGTTTTACTGCTACTTGCATTTGTGTGGGGAAGCTCTTTTATACTGATGAAGATTGGCTTGAAAAGTTTTAACGACCAACAGGCCGCCGCTATTCGGATCGTGTTTGCTTCCCTCGCCATTTTGCCCTATTCCATCAAACACTTGAAATACCTTCGGAAAAAAGACCTGAAGAGTTTTTTTATCGTGGGTTTTATCGGTAGTTTTTTCCCTGCCTTTTTGTTCATGAAGGCCCAAACCCGCATTGACAGTGCCATGGCCGGAATGCTCAATTCCCTTACGCCCATATTCACCCTTTTGGTCGGATTGCTGTTTTACAAAATGAAATTCAACTGGAAACAAGTGTCAGGCCTTGGCATTGGATTGATTGGGGCCTTGGGGCTTATTTCTTCCGGTGAGGGCATTTCGTTTTCCAACGTGAACAGCTATGCTTTCTTTATCGTTTTGGCCACCGTGTTCTATGCCACAAGTGTAAATGAGGTAAAAACGAACCTGGCACATTTAAGCGGTTTGCAAATCACATCCCTTATGTTTTTCTTCACAGGCCCGGTGGCATTGGTTTATTTGTTGACCACCGATTTGCAAGTTGTTGTCGGGAAACCACAATGGCAGTTGCATTTGTTTGCCCTTGCCGTCCTTGGGACAATCGGGACGGCCGCTGCCCTTGTTTTGCTCAACAGCCTGATCCGTAGGGTCACGCCCATCATGGCTTCCTCGGTAACATACATAATCCCCATTTTTGCCATTTTCTGGGGAGTGGTCGATGGGGAAAAAATCACCCTTTTCCATTTGCTCTGCATGGGCATCATCCTTTTAGGCGTTTTTATGATCAACCGGAAGAAATAGGGTTTTGTTTCAATTCCAGTAAATAGTCATTGGCGTTATATTCAATAAGCGGTTGACCCGCCTGATTGACAAGGTAGGGTTTCGGTGCGCTGCACTACACCTTTGTTGATTAATTTGTTTTTTTCTACAAATTTTGTTGGTGCCCTGCACCTATTTTCCCAATTAAATATAATGGATTGCTTAGACCCCAACGTGGGCAAGCCACAATAGTTCTGACAGGATTAACAAGATTAGCAGGATGTACCTTACTTCGTAAAACAAAATGTCTTGCCAAAAAAAGCACTCCAGTACGTACGGGATCAGAAATAAGATACTAAGCCGAACCCGGGCCATGAAATAATTTGCTGAATTTATGCTGTTTGAAAGTCCTACCCTGTTGGAGTTTATGCTTATGCACACAGGTAGGTTTGGGATTTGTTTTTTGTTTTTCTGAATTGTTCAGGTTCAGCTTTCGATATGGAATTTGCCCTGTACTGCATTTGGTTGGTGTTGTCCCCAGCGAATACACCGATAATATTTTTCTCTTGCTTTTTGTTGGTGTTGTCGCCAACGAATAAGCTGATAATATTTTCCTCCTTGCTTCTCGTTGGTGTTGTCGCCAACGAATAAGCTGATAATATTTTCCTCCTTGCTTCTCGTTGGTGTTGTCGCCAACGAATGAACCGATAGTGTTTTCCTCCTTGCTTCTCGTTGGTGTTGTCACCAACGAGCAATAATCAAAGGATTTTTCGTTAATTTGTAATTCAATAAATTCTTTAAACCTACGGAATGAAAAATAAACCATTACTTTTTATTTCAATTCTGGTTATTTTGCTCGGAAGCTTATCTTCCTGTAAAATGGGAAGGTTCTTTATTTACAATTTTGCAGATGTAAAGGATTATAAAAAATTCCCTTCAAGGGAAATAATGAATGATTCTGCTATTTTTACCTTTTCAGCTTATGAACAGCCCTCAGATAAGACGGATTCAGTCCTGAAACCGTATTTTGAAGATGAAAAAACGCTTGCCTTTTTAATAATCCAAAACGATACAATTAAATACGAAAGATATTTTGAAGGTTATGATGAAACCTCGATCGTCCCTTCGTTTTCCATGGCAAAATCCATTTTATCAATCCTGATTGGCTGTGCAATTGATGAAGGCTTGATTCAATCAATCGATGAACCTGTCACGAATTATATCCCGGAACTGACTGAAAATGGTTTTGATAAAGTCACTATCCTCCACTTATTGCAGATGACCTCCGGGTTGAAATTCAACGAAGGATATTTCAACCCCTTTGGCGAAGTGGCCACTTTTTATTACGGGACCAATTTGCGCCGGGCAATTTCAAAGACGAAGTTAAAGGAGGAGCCGGGAACCCATTTTGATTATGTGAGCGGGAACCCACAAATCCGCGGATTGATATTGGAAAGGGCATTGAAGGATAAAACAATTTCGGAGTATTTCCAGGAAAAACTATGGAAGCCCCTGGGAATGGAATACGGTGCAAGTTGGAGCATCGACCGGAAAAAAGACGGCCTTGAAAAAACCTTTTGTTGCGTTAATGCACGTGCGAGGGATTTTGTGAAAATTGGGCGGTTGTACCTCAACAAAGGAAATTGGAACGGCAAACAAATTGTTTCTGAAAGCTGGGTCGCTGAATCCACAAAGGTGGACACCAAGGAAGGAAGTGCATGGTATTACCAATATCAATGGTGGTTGCCAACAAAGAATGGCGATTTTATGGCCGAAGGGATACTGGGTCAATTCATATATGTAAACCCATCCAAAAACCTGATCATCGTCAGACTTGGGAAAAAGCATGGGGACGTGGATTGGGTCGGATTATTTGTGGAACTTGCTTCAGGATTTTAAACTTATTGATAATGGCAGACATTACAAAAGACAAAATAAAGCTCCGCCCTTTTTCATTTTCTGATAAAAAGCGGATGGCAGAACTGGCAAATAACAAAAAAATATGGGAGAATTTGCGCGATGCCTTTCCCCATCCTTATTCTGAAAAAGATGCGGAAAACTTTATTGAAATGTGCCTGTCAAAAAACCCCAAGACCTTTTTTGCCATTGAGTTGGAAGGGGAATTGGTGGGCTCCGTTGCCCTTGTCCCGCAAAGCGATGTATACCGGAAATCCGCCGAAATCGGTTACTGGATAGGCGAACCTTATTGGGGAAAAGGGATTGCGACCGAGGCCATCCGGCAAATCCTTGACTTTGGTTTTGAAAACCTCGATATCGTCCGTATTTATACAGGGATATACGGGCACAATTTAGCTTCCCAAAAAGTACTGGAAAAAAATGGTTTTCAAAAAGAGGCCGTTTTCAAAAAAGCCGTTTTCAAAAACGGTAAGTTTTGCGATGAGGTGAGGTATGGGATATTGAGGGAAGGGTAGAAATGAAAAAGCCTTGAAGGAATTCAAGGCTTTATTCGTAGTCCGTAGGGGAATCGAACCCCTGTTACCAGGATGAAAACCTGGCGTCCTAACCCCTAGACGAACGGACCATTATTTGAAAGGACTTCCCTTTTTTCCCTTTTGGGAGTGCAAAAGTAATATTTATTTTTAAAAAAACAAGGATGGGGAAAATTTTTCAAAAAAATTATTCGATGTCGGCCTGGAACTTAAAGCCAAGGCGTTTGCCGGTCTTTATCCGCATGGAGTCGATGGCCGAAATGAATTCCTGGACGGTCACCTCTTTCAGGTTGTCGTAAGGAGGTGTTAAAAGGTCGAAGTTCACGGTATATTGAATGGCCGATTCCAGGATGTTGCAGGCCACTTCCTGATCCATCACCGAATTGCCGAAACTGCTGTACAGAAAACCGATTTCCCGTTTCCCTTCTATAAAATAGTGCATGTCCTTATTGATGAAAATCCGCCCGATCAGATAGCCCGTATCGTTTACCCGGTTGTATTTGAAGGAGTCGCTCAGGAAATTGAAGATGTTGATTATCCCACAGTAGGGCCTGTCGATATCTTCCTTGATATAGGGTGTTTTCATCACTTCGTGCATGCGCGGGAACTCGAACACATTGGTGTGCATCATAAATACAAGCGTATCGCCGGCAAACTTTATCTCGGCCTCAAATTCACTGCGGTCCTTATACTTGAAGGCGATTTTTTGTGCATCCTCCGATTTCTGTGCCTTGTATTTTTCCACTAAATCAATCATGCCTGTTTTCAACATATTGAACGAAGCGAGTGTTTTTTGGTAAACTTCCTGTTTCAAAAGGGATTTGTTTATCAGGTTATCGAAAAGCGCTTGTGTCTTTTTCTTATCTATCATAAGTTGAATGTGTTTCTACTCGAAAGTAAGTGAGAGCTGAAAAATCTTTGAATTCAGTTTGTCGATCCCATTTGTATAGATATTGTTTTCCCTTTTGAGGATGTCGAATGCCCCGTACGACATTTTTACTTCCGTGCCCATTTTGAACCATTCGAAATAAAAATCGACCCCCATCCCTATTTCAAAATAGATATCAGATCGGTTTAGTTTTATAATGGTCTTGGCAGCGGCATCGTTTTTTTTCTTTGCCTGTGAGGCAAGGTCAATCCGGTAATTGAACCCGGACATGACGTAAGGCCTGAAGTTGTTCATCCGCATGGCCTTGTATTTTAAGTGAAAGGGCAGTTCCACAAAAGTGGACGGCACACTTTTCCGGATGTTAAGGATAACAGGTTCGTCAATTCCCCTGAATTTGAGGATCCGGTAATCCAGATAGCGTTCCCCAAATGAAAGGGAAGGGATAAAGCGCAAGTCAAAATACCTGGCTAGGCGGAGGTTGGTCACGATACCCACGGTAAAACCCGTTGAAGGTGAATGTTCCACACTATAAAGCATGGCTGAATCGCCTGAAAAATCCCGGGATTGTTCTTCGTCGAACATCTTAAAGTTGAGCCCTTCGAGGGGTTTTACGGTAAAGTGCATTTGGTTCATGGCAAGCACAAACCCAAAATGGTATTTCTTCAAATCGTAAGAGGGCATGTTCTCGACCTGTCGCTGAGCGTGAAGACCAACGGAAAAGTACAAGGAAAGGCCGGTTACAACAAGAAAAACTACTTTAACGATCCTCAAGGCTCAATTTTTTTGTGATAAATAATAACGAGAGATGTATTTATTTATTTTCGGGCAAAAGTAAATATTATATTTTACAAAATCTCCTGCGGTTTTAACTTCTTTGCCTCTTTGAGCAGACGGTTTTTATTTATTGGCACAACCCCCACTTCCTCACAGACCAAACCGCCTGCAAGATTGGAAATCGAGGCCAGCAACGTGGGCGACGTTTTACGGGCCAGGCATAATGAAGCCACGCTGATGACCGTGTCGCCCGCACCCGAAACATCGGATATGCTACGGACATGCGATGGGATCAGTTTGCTGTTTTGCTGTGATTTATCGGAATAATCAATAAATACACCATCTTCCGAAAGTGTGACCATAATGATTTGGGAATTCAACAGCGTTTTCAATTGACCTGCCATTGCAGATAACTCCCCCTTGTTTTTTGAATCAAAATCAATGTTCAGCCCTTCTTTTAATTCCTTTAGGTTGGGTTTGAAGAGGCTTACGTTTTTATAGGCCATGAAATTCTTCTTTTTTGG
>JAJRTT010000242.1 GCA_024278155.1 Bacteroidota bacterium
AGGAGCATTCCTTTATCCCGCAATTGGGGATCGATAAAGGGGAGTTTTGGAAAGAAGCCGATGAACGGGCCAAGCGAAACGATATGGATCAAATCCTTGCCTATATGCAGCTTATGTTGAAAAAAGCCCGCGAAAAGGAAAGCCCCGTTACCCGAAAAGCTTTTCTCCACCATGGAAAAGGGATTGTGTTTTTTGAAAGGGTGGACACGTTTTTTGAAAGGATAAACCTTTTTGCAAAAGAACAAGGTGTGATTATCGAACACCATATTATTTCTTCCGGTCTCCGTGACATTGTCGAAGGGACAAGTATTGCCAAATACTTTAAGAACATTTTTGCATCGGGCTTTGTTTTCAATACCAACGATGTGGCCGAATGGCCTGCCCTGGCAATTAACTATACAAATAAGACGCAATACCTTTTCAGGATAAACAAAGGGATCAATAATTCCTACGATAATTCCACGATCAACAAATACGTTGACATGCACGAACGCCCCATCCCTTTTTCAAGGATGATTTATCTCGGTGATGGGGAAACCGATGTGCCGGCCATGAAAATGATCAAATACCAGGGAGGGACGGCCATTGCGGTCTATGATCCTAAAAAGCGCAAGCGGAAAGACAAACCCTCGCCCAAGCAAATTTGCGAAAAGCTGATTGAACAAAACCGGGCCGATTTCATCTCTACCGCCGATTATTCCGAAGGCTCCAAACTGGAACAAATCATACAGGCGCTTATTGTACGCATTGTTGCGGAAGAAAATGTGAACCACTTGAAAAAGCGGTAATCGGGAAAACATAAATAATTTATTAAATATTTGACTTATAGGATTTTTTAGTACATTTGCCGCAATTATTAAATTATAAATTACAATAACAAACAATGAAAACAGGTAAAGTAAAATTTTTCAATGAGTCCAAAGGTTTTGGATTTATTGTTGACGATGAAACAGGACAGGATTATTTTGTACATGTTTCTGGATTGATTGATGAAATCAGAGATGAAGATGCGGTAACATATGACCTCAAAGAAGGCAAAAAAGGCTTAAACGCAGTTGACGTAAAATTGGCCTAAGTTATTTTTATTAAAGATTTTTTAGGGGCCCCGCAGATGCGGGGCTTTTTATTTGGTGCTAAAGAGTTTTCTCCTTCCGAAACTGCCCCACAAAACAACCTTGAAACCCTTCAGCTCAAGTGGAAAGGCCAATACTATTTTTTTATGATTTTGATTGATTCAGTCTGTAATGAAATCTTATCGGTGAAAATAAAGATATACAATCCTGGTTCCAAATAATCAAATTCATAGTGGGTGCCCATTTCGAAATTCTTGGCCCCACTTATCTCAGAGCCTTTATTGTCAAGTATCCTTAAATCGTAGTTGCCGTCATTTTTTTCAGTGTTAAAAACAGTCAGTTCTTCGTGAAAAGGGTTTGGGAAAACGATAAAGGAACTCTTGGTCATTGATGATTTGGATTCAAAAGTAAACAGGGTGAAAGTTTTTACTGAACTTCTTTCGGTTTCGATTTTCACAAAATAAAATTCACCGGGACTTGCTGAATATTTGTTTACCCCTGTTTGCAACTCATTTTTCCCATGGATTTCTTTTCCAAAAACGTCCCGTATCGAACAGAAATATGCGGTACTGTCTTGGGGGACACTGATGTAAATAGCATTTGCACTCGTATAAGCATTTAGTTCGCGATCGTTAATTGATTGGGCATATTTTCCTGAATTCATGTAAAGGGAACCCGTATCCTGGGAATAGCAAACGGAAAGGAAAGGAAAGGAAAGGCAAACTAATTAGTGCCAGTACGAAAACTGTTTTTTTTAAAGCCTTTGATACGAAAATCCCAAAGACAAGACTTGCGAAGGTATCGAAAACAAGGAGTTTGGATTTGGCAAATGATTGCTTTAAAACTGAACGTAACGCAGTTCTTGGCATTTTCTTGCAAAAACCAATTGCAATTGCCGGGATAAAAACGGGAATCAATTTTATTTCCTTTCTCATTTTATTGTTTTGCTTTAAATGGATAAACAAATATTCCTGCATTCAAACCAGCACCACTAGATTCGAGTGAGATCGTTTCCTTGCTTAAAATCTCTGCTGAAACGACAATGGTTTCCCCATTTTCATCCTTCAAATCGGAAATATCCATAAGCCGGAATTCAATATAGGCTGTTGAATATGAAACCCCTACACCTGCTATGAACTGGTATCTCGGTTTCTGCAGAAAATGATAGGTTGGGCCGACATACAGATTATAACCCCTGGTTTCCATGCTCACGTTCAATGATGGCTCATCCATGACCACACCTTGAACATCCAGAATGTAAAAGGGTTTCGAGCTATGTTGACTGGTAGGGGAATAATATCCATATCCCAAGCTCAACTTTTATAGTCGAAGTATTTATTGCTTGCAAGCACAACGGGGAAATAATATCCATATCCCAAGCTCAACCCATAGGTTTCCGTCAATTTGTAATTTGCATGAAACCCGGTATTCAAACCATAATCAATGTGGTTTAAATCAAATCCGGCAGCATTAAATTCCTGTCAATGTAAGTATTCAAATCAGTCATGGCCATTGTAGTGATCCCAAAATGTCCACCGATCGAAATTTTTTGTGTGTTTGATTGCCCAAAAACCGTTAAAGCAAGAACAGCCGCAAATAGGGATAAGGTAATTGACCGCATAATTTTTTACAAATTTATTATGTTATTTCCAATAGCCTAATCCCTTCCTCAACAATCTCCAAGCGTTTTTGCTTATATAATGCCCCTACGGCCTTTTTAAAAACCTTTTTGCTCATTCCGAGTTTTTCGGAAATTGCTTCCGGGGGGCTTTTGTCGTTTAGGCCAAGGAAGCCTTTATTCGCTTTTAGGGCGGCCATGAGTTTTTCAACATTATCGTCAACAGCACGATATCCAAAACGGTTCAGGCTGACATCTACTTTATTGTCGGGCCGGATTTTCTTTACATATCCAACCAATTCATCGCCCACGTTTATCTCCTCGAAGATTTCATTTTTGAACAACATTCCCTGATAGGCATGGTCAACGATCACACCGATCCCAATTTCCGTTTCATCGTAGGCCAGCAGATCAACCTTGTCACCAATTTCAAGGTCAATTTCATCTTTGTTCAGGGTATTGCTGATTTTTGTTGTTCCCACAAGCCTTTGTGATTTCTCGTCCAAATAGAGATAAACCATATGGAAATCCCCCTTTTGGATGGGTTCGGATTGCTGCGCAAACGGGACCATCAAATCCTTTTCAAGCCCCCAGTCAAAAAAAGCCCCGTTATCGTTCACGTCAATTGCTTCAAGTGCCGCATACCCATTTAGTTTTATGTGAGGGGCCAATGTAGTGGCTACTATCCTGTCTTCCGAATCTTTGTAAAGGAACACTTCGATTGAATTATCGGTTTCAAAACCTTCCGGCACATACTTATTGGGCAAAAGCACCTCGTTCGATTCTTCATCGGCCAGGTAAAATCCATTGTCCGTTTGCCGTAATGCCGTTAACGTATTGAGTTCTCCTAATTTGAGCATGGGGGGTTGTTTTTTGCAAAATTAAGCTAATTATGGCAAATCTCCGGTAAGGAAATTTTCATTACATTTGGATTCCCCTTTTTTTGTTTAAAAGAAACAGTATTTATGATAAAATTAAGGATTTTGGACATTGCCTTTGAAAACCCGATCGAAGCATGGGAAGTACCTGCGTTCAGGGGCGCTGTTGTTGAATCTGCGGGCAGGGAGAACACTTTGTTCCACAATCACCTGAACGACAAATTCCGTTATGCCTACCCACTGATACAATATAAACGGATAAGAAAAAAACCTCATCTCGTTTGCATTGAGGAAGGCGTTGACGAGGTGCACCACTTTTTCGAGAACAAACAGGAAGGCCTGGTTTTGGGCGATCGGCCCTATGAGCTGAAAGTGGACAGCATCAGCCTGAACAAATTCACCATGCAGGTATGGGACAAGGGTTTCACTTATTTTATGCAGGATTGGCTGCCATTGAACCAAAAAAATTACACAGGGTACAAACAACTTGCCTCCGAAATTGACCGGATGGTGTTCCTTGAGAAAATATTAACGGGCAACATCCTCTCTTTTGCCAAAGGGGTGGGCTGGAACGTGGACAAAGAAATAAAACTGAGGATAAACGAAATTGTGCGCACCACCACCCTAAGCATAAAAGGGATAAAACGCGAGGCCTTCACCCTAAGGTTCGGCACCAATGTTTTCCTGCCAAACCATATCGGCCTTGGCCGGAATGCAAGCCTGGGGTTTGGCGTGGTATGGGAAAGAAAGGGCAAAAAAAACGGCAACAATCGGAATTAGATGATATTTTCAAAAAACAATACGAAATGATACAAACAATAAAATTCAAATGCGAAACAATTACTCCAATGTTTCTCTCAGGAGCCGACGGCAAAACACCGGAATTGCGCCCACCAGGTATTAAAGGTGCATTGCGCTTTTGGTGGAGGGCGTTAAATGCAAATTTAGTAACAAAAGAAGGAGGTAGATACAATTATTCGCAATTAAAAAGACGTGAATCTGAAATATTTGGAGGAACAGATAATGCAGGGAGAAGTAAAGTAATTATCGCTGTTAGTGAGCAACCCAAGAATATTACAACAGCATCTCCAACCCCGCATAATCC